>DAIDGZ010000066.1 GCA_027452125.1 Acidobacteriaceae bacterium
GGAGCGGCTGGCAGTCCCCTTTGACTGTGTGACGCTGCGCGCCGTGGACAAGATGGAAGCGGCGATTGGCATGGCAGCGGGACTGGTGGCGCCGGGCGGGTGGCTCGCGCTGATGACAACGCTGGGCGAGCAGGCGCGGCAGACCACGGCGGCCAGGGCTGGATTTACCTGGGGCGCGCCCGTCCCGCTGCCGGGCGGCGCGGAGCGGGTGGTACTGTTGGGCCAGCGGACCGGTACGGTTTAGCCGCGGTACTGAAGCAGGTAAGGAAAAGCCCGGCTTGCGCTGGAAGTCCAGAACAATACCGGGCTAAAAAGCGAACAAAAAGCGAATATGATTAGCTTACCTGAATGAGGACTGCGCTCAGGTAAGGCACGTAGCAACTGAGCTGCGATCCGCTGGGCGAGAGGACGTAGGGGGTACCGGGGGTGAAGGCGCCGCTGTTGCTGACGCTGGCTCCCTGGATGGTGACGCCTTCGGTGGCGGAGAGGCTGGGCCCGCTGGTGCTGGTGGTGGCCTGGGTCATCTGCATGAGGGTGGCCGAGGTGGCGCTCTGGGGCAGTTGGATGGTGAGCTGGAGGTTTTGGGTGGAGTCCTTGTTGACCACGATGATGTTCAGTCCGCCGGAGGCGGACTTGACGGCGTAGGCGGTGGCATTGAGGCTGCCGACGGAGAGCTGGGTGGCGTAGAGGGTGCCCTGGCCGGCCAGGGTGAAGAGGAGCATGCCGTAGAACTCAGGCCGCGCCTCGATGACGACGCTGCCGGAGTTGGCGATGGGGGTGTAGCCGGTGCCGCTGCCGCCGCCATGGAAGTTGACGCCCGCGCAGCTTGCCTGGGCGCAGTTGAAGAGGTAATCGATGACCCAGAGGGCGGAGGCGTAGGAGTCGCTGACGTTGGGGGCGCCGCCGTTGTAGAAGGAGTTGCACTCTGCCATGCGGAAGGGGACGCCGATGCCCTGGGCGGTGGATTTGAGGGTGGCCAGCTCGTTGACCAGGTTGGAGTCCGGGGTGATGAGGAAGTCGACGGTGGAGGTGGGGGACTGGCCGTTGGCGCGGTAGTAGTGCTGGGTGAGGAGAGTGATATTGGCCTTGCCCTCTGCCTGCGCGAAGGGGACGGTCCAGGTGCTGACGTAGCTGGCATCGACGGGGCCGGTGATTGGGATGCCCGGGGTTTTGGCGACGATGGCGGCGCGGAACTGGCTCCAGAGGGATTCGAAGGTGGTGACGTTCCAGGTGGTTCCCTTGAAGTAGGAGCCGCCGTAGAGGTCGGGCTCGTTGCCGATCTCGATGCCGAGGAGGGCGGAGCCAAAGGCCTTGGCGGCGTAGGCTGCCTCATCGGCGGCGAGGGCCGCGGTGGTGGTGGCGGTGGTGGTGGAGTTGATCTGATAGGGGTTGGGGCCGGCACCGCCGAGGTTGACGCCGTAGAGGCACTGCCAGCCGGCGGCTTTGACGAAGGCGGCGAGGGCGTCCACGTCACTGGGGGCGATTTCGCCGGGGGTTTGGCCGGCGCCATTGGGATTCCAGTGGGTGTAGTCCACGGTATTGCCGCCGACGCGGAGGACGCTGGGGCCGAGGCGCTTGAACATGCCGATCAGGCTGGCATTGGAGCCGCTGAAGAGGGGGCCGTAGAGTTGGCTTTTCTCGTAGGAGAGGCCGGCGAAGGCGGGCCCGATGGAGCCGGCGGCGGTGGTGGTGACGGTGAGGGAGGCGCTGGTGAGGCTGCCGCTAGGCTTGGGCTGCTGATTGGGGCCGGTGCCAGAGCCAGTGCCAGGGGAGGAACTACTGCCGGCGGAGCCGCCGCAGCCGGGCAGGAGGCTGGTGGCAGCGAGGGCTGCGGCTCCGGAGAGCATCTGGCGGCGGGTTAGAGCGGAGGCGGACGATGACAGCGGTACGAGCGATGGATGACGGCGCATGCGTTGTTTTGGCTCCATAAGGGGTAGGGCGAGGAGGTCAGCTCTTGTGCGGCTGGTGATCCTACGGCGATTCATGAATTGAGCGATCGAACGTCCATGACTGCGAATGAAGAACTTCCATCTAGTACAGAACCGGGAGGTGCGAGGATTGTTCCACGTGGAACAGTCTGCCGCAGGTTGTTCACCACTGTTCCACGTGGAACACAGCTTCGTCAACGGTTGATTTCTTATGGTCAAACCTTGCGGGTAAACCTGTGAAAGATTGAACAATCAAGCGGGGTTTTCCACTGATCGGGTCTTTTGCGGAATACCTTTACCGAAAATGTAAGATCCCGGAAAACTATTGTTTTGCAAGGGGTTGCCGGGAGAGAGTGTTTGTCTGTCCGCAAGGTTTCCACAGATTTTGGGGATTCTCCACATTTTCCGCAGGTATACGGATGAGGCGGCAGCTTTTAGTCTGGAATGCCATGGGAAAGATACTCGGCGTCGTGAACCAGAAGGGCGGCGTGGGCAAGACCACGACCGCGATCAATCTCTCCGCCTGCCTGGCGCTGGAGGGGCTCAAGATCCTCCTGGTCGATTGCGATCCTCAGGCCAATGCGTCTTCGGGGCTTGGTTTTCAGCGGGATGACAACCGCCACTCGATTTATGACGTGCTGGCGGGGCACAGCCCGGCGGACCAGGTGATTTTGCCTACTGAGATTGATACGCTGCGGCTTCTGCCCGGCTCCAAGAACCTGACCGGGGCCAATATTGAGCTGGCGGCGGCGGAAGATCGCGTTTTGCGGCTGCGTCAGGGGTTAGATACGGTGCGCGAGGCTTACGATCTAGTGATTCTGGACTGCCCACCGGCGCTCGATCTGCTGACGCTGAACGCGCTGGTGGCGGCAGAGACGCTGATTGTTCCCATGCAGGCGGAGTATTTTGCACTGGAGGGGGTATCGGAGCTGGTTTCAACGCTGGAGCGGGTGCGCGCCGCCTTCAATGCCGAACTGACGATCGAAGGTGTGCTGCTGACGATGTATGACGATCGGACGAATCTGGCGCAGCAGGTGACGGAGACCCTGCGCGAGTACTTCCGCGAGCAACTGTTCAAGACGGTGATTCCCCGGAATATCCGGCTGGCGGAGGCACCCAGCCACGGCAAGCCGGTGGCGCTGTACGATCCGCGCTCCCGGGGCACGGAAGCCTATTTTGAGCTGGCCGGGGAGTTTATGGCGCGCAATAACATTGAAAGCCCGCGCTCCAAGGAGCGCAAGGCCGCGGCAAAGGCCCGGCCGAACAAAGAAGTGCGCTTCTGGCCCTACGCCTGAGGCGGTTTCCCCGGAGAGACGCTGCCCGCAATTTGGATTGAATTCATTCGCAACCAGCACCGGTCCTGCGGGCCGGAGTGAAGGAAGAAGACGATGAGCACCGCCGCACCTGATACTAAACGCCGCGCCCTGGGCAAGGGCCTGGATTCCCTGCTTCCGCGTGTGCAAGCTGTAGCCGCGCCTGACCCGCAGGGCGAGGGGGGCAAGCCACGCGAGATTCCTGTGGAGATGATCGACCGCAACCCCTTCCAGACGCGCATGCATGTGGACGAGGAGCAGTTGGCGGAACTGGCCGCTTCGATTACGGCCAATGGGGTGGTGCAGCCGATCCTGGTGCGTCCGCAGCCGAATGGGCGGTTTCAGCTCATTGCCGGCGAGCGGCGGTGGCGGGCTTCGGAACTGGCCGGCAAGAAGACGATTCCGGCGATTCTGCGCCAGGTGTCGGACGAGCAGGCGATGGAGATCACCATCGTCGAGAACCTGCAGCGCGCGGACCTGAACCCAATGGAGCAGGCGCGGGCGTTTGAGCGGCTTTCGCGCGAGTTTCACATGACCCAGGAGCAGATGGCGCAGCGGACAGGCAAGGATCGCGCTTCAGTGGCCAATTTTCTGCGCCTGCTGAAGCTGCCGACCGGTGTGCAGACTCGCGTGGAGACGGGAGTGCTGAGCTTTGGCCACGCGCGCACGCTGCTGGCTCTGGAGCACGCGGAGGAGATTGAGAAGGCCGCGCAGCGGATCGTGGCTCTCTCGCTTTCAGTTCGCCAGACAGAGAGCTATGTGCAAGGACTGATCAATCCGGAGAGCAAGGCGAAGAAGGAGCCGAAGCCGGCGGCGACCGTGGATCCGAACGTGCGCGCGGCGCAGGAGCAGTTGCAGCGGGCGCTGGGGATGAAGGTGACGATCGAGGACAAGAACGGCCGGGGCAAGGTGATCATCGAGTACGCGCGGCTGGAAGATTTTGACACGCTGGTGGAGCAACTGACGGCGAAGTAGGGGGCTGCGGCCCCTCGCGGTATTTGGTCTGATGTATGTATGTGATAGATATAAATATACTTATACAGTAGATAACGTTATCATTTGTAGGCTATATTGGGGCAGGAATGTGCCAGGGGCAAAGCCGGAGGCCGGAGCGTGCGATGGGCGCTGCGGTTGTGCATGTCTGAAGGTGGTGAAACAGTGCCTTTTTGCGAGATGGGCGTCCACCCAAGAGCCTGTTATCGACTTTTTCCGGCGCGGATGTTGCGAGCAGTGGCATGAGCCGGCGGGAGGGGGTTCGCGTGCAGTATTTTGGGTGCATGGTGAAGCTAGCGGCCAGTGTTCTGCTGCTTTCCGGCGCGGCGCTTGTGAGCGCGCAGGCGGCGGGGCGCGCGGCGGTCTCCCTTGCGGTGGTGGACGAAAACGGACAGCCCGTCTCCGGCGCGGAGATCACGCTGGAGGAGCCAGGCAGTGCGCCGCGGCAATGCTGGACGGACTATGCCGGGCACTGCCAGTTCGCGGCGGCGCCGGGAACGCCTTATGCGCTGCGTGCGCAAAAGGCGGGCTACTACCAGACGACCGAGAAGGCGATCGATCCCGGCCTGCACAGCGTGCATGTGGAGCTGGTGCATGAGCAGATTGTGAGCGAGAAGGTGAATGTGACCGCGTCCACGCCGGGCCTCGATACGCAGCAGGTGTCGGACACGGTGACAATGAACACGCCGGAGATCGTGAACATCCCCTACCAGACTTCGCGGGATATCCGCTATCTGCTGCCCTACTTTCCCGGCATTGTGCAGGACTCTACCGAGCAGGTGCACGTGGCCGGCGCAGAGACATGGGAGACGGAGGACCTGCTGGACGGCTTCGATATCCGCTCTCCGGTGAATGGCGTGCTGAGCATGCGGGTGAGCGCCGACGCGGTGCGCTCGATTGATGCGGAGACGACGCGGTATCCGGTGGAGTTTGGCCGTGGCACGGGCGGCGTGGTGGCGTTTTACACGGGGATGGGGGACAACAAGTTTCGCTTCAATGGCACGAACTTCATTCCTTCGTTTCGCGACCTGAACGGTATTCGCTTTGACAAGTTTGTGCCGCGCTTCACTTTCTCGGGGCCGATCAAGCGGGACAAGGCGTGGTTCTACGACGGGCTGGAACTGGAGTACGACAACATCTACATTCCTGAGCTGCCGGCCAACGCGAACACGGATCAACTGGCACGGGGCAGCAATCTGATCAAGGTGCAAGCCAATCTGAGCCCAGCGAACATTCTGACCGGAGGCCTGCTCTTCAACGACTACCACTCGCCCTACGACGGGATCTCGTCGTTGACGCCTCAGCAGAGCACGACCAACCGCAACACGATCGCGTGGCTGCCGTATCTGCGCGAGCAGTGGACGCTGCGGGGCGGCGCACTGCTGGATGCAGGTGTGGCGGTGGCTACCTTCCGCGATGGATATGAGCCGCATGGCAGCGCGCCGTTCCAATTTACGCCGGAGCTTTCGAAGGGCAGCTATTTCGAGAACCTGACAGGGCGCTCGCAGCGCGTGGAGGGTACGGCAGCGCTGTATCTGCCAGCACGGCACTGGATGGGCGTACACGATGTGAAGATGGGGCTGGATGTAGACCGCGTGGCCTATGACCAGCGGGTAGCGCGGACATCGGTGAGCTATCTGCGCGAAGACGGCACACTCTCACGCCAGAGCCTGTTTCCGCAGACGGCGCCATTTACGCTGCACAACGTGGAGCCAGGCGCCTATGTGCAGGACCGATGGCAGCGCAAGAGCGGGCGGCTGGCCGGCCTGCTGCTGGAACCGGGACTGCGGCTGGACTGGGATGAGATTATTCGCCGTCCTCTGCTGCAGCCGCGCGTGGCCGCGGTGTATGCGCCGCCGGGCAGCAAGGGCGCGACAAAGATTTCGGCGGGGATTGGGCTGTATGGAGAGCACACACAACTGGAGTACCTGACGCGAGCGCTGGCAGGGATGCGGCAGGATGTTTTCTATGCACCCGATGGAGTGACGCCGACCGGGCCGGCACAGACGACGAACTTCTCCTACGACGCATCCACGCTGCGCGTGCCGCGTGCCGTGAACTGGAGCGTGGGATTGCAACAGAAGCTGCCGGGCGGGATCCTGGCGGGTTTCAACGTAATGGGGAAGCAGACGAGCCGCATGTTTACCTATGTGAACCAGAGCGGCGCGGCGGCGCTGGCGGGGAGATACGCGCTGACGAACGGGCGCAAGGACACGTATCACTCGGTGGAGGTGGATGCCAAGCGAGTGTTTGCGGGCGGTTCCACGCTGTTTGCTTCGTACACGCGCTCGTCCGCGCGCACCAACGCGGCGCTGGAATTCAAGCCGACGCCTTCGATTCTGGGTCCGCAACAGAGCGGGCCGCTGCCGTGGGATGCGCCGAACCGGCTGGTCAGCTGGGGATGGCTGCCGGCGCCGCTGCCGCGGATCAGGAAGAGCTGGGAGCTGGTCTACGACCTGAGCATGCAGAGCGGCTATCCCTACACCGCGATGAATGCGAATCACGAGATTGTGGGAGCGCCGGGGGCGCAGCGCTTTCCCACGTTCATCGATTTCAGCCCCGGGTTGGAGTGGCGATTCCACTTCCGCGGCGCGTACTTTGGCCTGCGCGGGGTGATGGAGAACGCCCTGGACCGGAATAATCCTGCAGTGGTGGACAGTGTGGTGGAGTCGCCGGAGTTTGGCCACTTCAGCGAGTTCCAGGGGCGGGCCTTCACGGCCCGCATCCGTCTGATCGGGCAGAGATAGCGTCTGCCCTGACCACCGTTCTATGCCGCTACGCCCTACGGGGTCACGCGCAGGTTGTCAAACTGGACGAGGTTCCACTCCGAGCCGAGCGCAAACATGCCGTGGGTGTGGGTGGCGTCCTGCACTGAGGCAAGCGGTTTGCCGTCGAGTTCCGCTTCGATCTGTGTGCCGTGGAAGCGCAGGGCGAGATGGTGCCATTGCTTTGTGACGAGGGAGACGGTACCCGAGGCCAGCGTGGCTGTGGGCTTTTTGAACTGCGTGGAGAGCAGTTGCCAGGCGCCGCCGGGCGCAAGACTGAGCACATAGCCAGCAGGCAGCAACGCGTGATGATCCTGGAAGACATTCGCGGAATCGATGCGACCCATCACGGTGGCGGTGGAGTGGCTGAGGAAGCGCACGTCGGCAGCCACGGTGTAGTCGGTCCAGGCTTCGTCTCCGGCGAGGGTGAAGGGATCGGGCAATGGACCCCAGGGAATGGGCAACGCGGTAATGACCTGCTCCAGGCAGCGTCCTGCACGGCCCTCGCAGGGACGTACTTCAAAGGCGCCATCCTGATCGGCGAGGTATTTCGGGGTATGGTGGAGCGGAGTCTGCTCGAAGCTGTCCGCGTAGGGCAACGGGAAGGGCGCTGCGGGCGGAGGCACGGCGGTTCCTTTGCCCTGGCCGGTGGTGGTGGTGAGCGAGTAGAGCGCATCGGCATCAAAGGTGTAGGTGAAGCTGCCGTGCTTCGGGGTGACATTGGCCACGTGATCAAAGACGCGGGCGCCGTTGGTCTCCCAGATGTGCACCTGCGTGGCGACAAGGCCGCCGGTGATGCGGAAGGTGACAGTTTGCGGGGCTGCGGCTCCGATGGTCTCCAGCACAACGCTCCAGCTTTTCCTGTCTGAAGAGCGCAGGGCAACGTAGGTGCCTTTGCCGGGCAGATTGCCGGAGGACTTATCCAGGTATTGCCAGCCGGGCTGGGCAAACTGCGTGGTGTGCGCGGTGGCCCAGATGGCCCCCTGCACGTCGTAGTGCCCGGACCACGGGGTGTTGGCATACATCAGGCCGGAGTTGGGTGCGGCGAGGATGTCGTAGTAGGAGGTGATGGGGCTCCAGATCTCGGTGGCAGTCAGGGTGCCTTCGAGGTAGTTTGCGTTGTAGAGATGGGCAAGGATGCGGCCGCCGCGCTCCCAGTTGCGACTGACAAAGGGGCCGCTGCCGTCGTTGGGCTGGTCTTCACTGGACCAGAGAGGCTTGCCGGTGCTGCGAGCTGCGCCGGTGGTGGTGTAGTGGCCCTTCATGCGTGGATAGTGGCCGCCGAGCGCCGCAACGTCGTTCATGATCTCGGGGTCCTTGAGCATCACATCGGCGATGGCCCATTCACCGCCGGGCTGGTGGGCGTACTCATCACAGCAAACGATCTTTGTGGCGAGGTGATCAACGGTGAGCTGGTGATGCAGCGCCCTGAGGTAGTCGAGGTCGTAGACCTTCTCGTTCCAGAGGCCGGTGTAGGCGATGTCGAGACCGTACTGCTGTTTGGCCATGCGGATGAAGTCTGCGACATAGGCGGCCATGCGGGTGGTGTAGAGTGTGGCCTTGTTGCCGTTGCGCGTGCCCACCCAGCCGGGCGCGCCCCAGGGCAGGACCTCGAGGATGATGTGCGGGTTGCGCTTGTGCGCCTCGGCCATGAGCCACCACTCGTAGCCGCGCGTGGCGTCATGGTCCGTAGGCGTGCGCTCGGCGCTGGGCTCAGAGCCGTCCGTGGAGTTGACGTCGCCGCCGATCTCTACCTTCAGGCGCTGCAGGGATGCGCCGTATCCGGGTTTGAAGAGGTAGTCGAGGATCTGGCTGCGCTCGGGTTCGGGATAGTCGATGAGCAGACGGGAGGAGGCTCCGGCGCTGGCGGCGCCGAGTCCGTCAAAGATGCGCCCGGTGCTGTGGCCGTCGAGGACGATCTGCGTCTGCTGCGCGCGCGCGCCAGGAAGGAGGCATAGCGTAGCTGCCAGCAGCAGGAAGGCGGTGGCTGTGGAGAGAAACATCGATGTACGTGTGCATCGCGTGATGTGCATTTGATTTACGCTCCCTGTGGCTTCCAGTGCAATTCGTCGAGCAGCCACTTCCATGTGTTGTCGAAGGTCTGTGGGACAGGTGGCGGTGCGGGGGCAGCCGTGGGGAAGACCACAGGCTTGCCGCGATAGGCATCGGCCAGTTGCCTGAAGATGCGGCCCTGCTGCTTGACGCGGCCATCGTTGGTGAGCAGGCCCAGGCTGTACTCCACGGGATTGAAGGCGAAGGCGCGGCTTACGTCGTGGCTATCCCAGTAAGTAAACCAGCTTACGCCGGCCTCAACTGCGCCGGTTACGGCTGTCTCCAGCCACTGCGCCTGGCCTTTTTCGTCGAGCGCCTCGATGCAGGTGTTGAACTCACCGGCCCAGACGGGCTTTTGCGCATCGCCGGCATAGGCGCGGATGAGCGCAGCCATGGCCTTGAGCAGGCCGGTGCTGGGTGGGTCCATGGGACCGCCGTAGCGCAGCGCCTGGCTCCAGTAGGGATAGCAATGCATAACGGGAAAGCGCTGCGCGGCCAGAGCGCGGGCGGAGAATGTGGTGGGCTTGAACCATGGATTGTGATCCACGCCGTTCACGTGCACACAACCTGGCAGAAGCTGCTGCATGCGAGCAAGCATTCCGGTCATCCAGGCATCGCCCTGCGGCAGGGCCGCGGTCCAGCAGGTGTTCAACTCATTGCCCAGATCGAAGCCGATGACGTTGTCATGCATCCGCATGACTTTGCTCAGTTCGCGGACAAACAGGCCCTGGGCTGCTCCCAGCTGGTCATCGGTATAGAAGGCGGGATCGGGCTTGTTGAAGGGGGGCAGAAAATACCAGCCGCTGAGTTGGCCGGTGAAGACGGTGACGAGCGCATCGAGGTTGCGCGCGGCCATGAGGGTAAGCAGCTCGTGAAGCCGCTCGAGGTGGACGGGGCTTACCCATTGCAGATTGGGCTGAAAGTAAGGCCAGATGAGCAGCATGCGCAGATGGTCCGCGCCGAGCGCAGCGATTTGATCGAGGTCGCGCGCGATGGGATCCGACTTCCAGTCGTTCCAGCAGAACCACCAGTTGTGCGAGGGGGTGTAATTAACGCCGAAGCGGTAGCGGTCGAGGCGCATGCGCGCGCTGGCCGCGGGGCTTTTGCGTGGAGTCATGCTGAAGGCGGATTCACCGGCAGGCAGCAGTGCTGAGGCGGTGCCAGCGGCGAGAAATGCGCGTCGATCCATGGTTGCGATCCTCCTTGCCGGTCAGCTCTGCATGGAGCCGCTGCGCAGGGCTGTCTCAATCTCTTCGAGGGATTTGCCGCGCGTCTCCGGCAGGCGGCGGAAGAGGAAGAGCCAGCCCGCGAGGCAGACGGCGGTGAAGACCCAGAAGACGCCGGCGGTGCTGAGCGCGGCGTTCAAGAGGGGAAACAGGTAAGTGAGCGCGAAGCAGGCCACCCACAAAGCAGCCACGGCGATGGACATGGCGCCGCCGCGGATGCGGTTGGGAAAGATCTCGGCGATCACTACCCAGGTGACGGGCGCAAGCGACATGGAGTAGCAGGCGATGGCGGCCAGCACCAGAGCCAGCATGGGCTTGCCCTGCAGATGCAGGTGATAGCAGACGCCGAGCACGGCGTAGATGAGCGCAAGCCCGGCGGCTCCGCCGAGCAGCAGGACACGGCGCCCGAGGCGATCGACGGTGGCCAGCGCGACAAAGGTGAAGAGCACGTTGGTGGCGCCGGTGATGACGATATTGAAGAGGATGCCGGAGATCTGATAGCCAGCGGCGGCAAAGATCTCCTGCGCGTAATTGAAGATGACGTTGATGCCGCACCACTGTTGCAGGACGGCCAGCGTGACGCCGAGCAGCAGGGCCTTGCCGACGCCGGGCGCAGCCAGCTCACGCAGCAGCGGGCCGGCGGGTTCCTCATCGCCCGCAGTGCGCAGCTCAGCCAGCACCTGCCGGGCGTAGGCTGCGTTGCCCAGCCGCTCCAGCACGCGGAGAGCGTGCGGCTCGCGGCCTTTGGTGGCCAGCCAGCGGGGGCTTTCCGGCACCAGGCTGGCGGCGAGGAGAAACAGCAGCGAGGGGATGGCGGTGACTGCAAACATCCAGCGCCAGCCCCACTGGCCGTTCCACGAGGCAAGCAGCATCGCCGTGGTGGCATGGGCAGGCACAGGGCGCGCGATGAGCCAGTTGACGATCTGCGCCAGCAGGATGCCGGAGACGATGGCCACCTGGTTGAGAGAGACGAGACGTCCGCGCAGATGCGCCGGGGCAATCTCGGCAATGTACATGGGCGAGACGCCGGAGGCCAGACCGATGGCGCAGCCGCCGAGGATGCGCCACGCGACAAACGCCGCAAAGCTGCCGGCCATACCGGTGCCGAGGGAGGAGAGCGCGAAGACCAGCGCAGCCAGAATCAGCAGGCGCTTGCGCCCCCAGCGATCACTCAAGCCGCCGGCGGCGACAGCGCCGATGAGGCAGCCAAGCAGCGCGCAACTCATGGCCCATCCCTGCAGCGTGGGCGAGTTGAGATGAAACCAGGCTTCGTAAAATGGCTTGGCGCCGCCGATCACCACCCAGTCATAGCCGAAGAGCAGACCGCCGAGCGCACCGGCCGAGGCTGCCAGCCACAGGGCAGCGGTGTGGCTGGCTCCTGCGTGTGGGGAGGCGGTTCCGGGCGCGGCGGCGGGTGTGATCATCGGGCGGCTTGCTCCTATGCTGAGACGGGATTTTCCTGCCGCAGACGGCGCAGCGTGTCGGCGGCAAAGAGGTGATTTGGGTCGCCGGCCAGAGCTTGCTCAAGATCCGCGATTGCAGCCTGCGCGTTCCCCAGACCATGATGCGCCAGCGCGCGCAGCACAAGCGATTCTACGCGCTGCCGCAGTTCCTGGTCGTCTTCAAAGAGGAGCAGGTTGGGCAGCGAGGTGGCGAAGTAGTCGATCTTCGGCTGGGTCTGCTGCAACTGCCCGGCATGGGCGAGGAGAGCGTGCAGCACGGCGCGCGCCTGCTCTTCCCTGTCCAGTGCACGGAGTGCCAGCGCCTGGAAGTAGGTGTGCGGCCCGGGCGCAGGCAGCGGCGCTGCCGCCGCCTGCCAGAGTTGCTCCGCGTGGTCGTGCTGGCCCAGTTGCTGTGCCGCGCAGCCCTGATAGTAATCCAGATCGCGCTCCAGGGTGAGCAGGTGCCTGCCTTCGCCGAGATTGTGCGGATAGTGACGCGCCGCAGCGAAATGCGCGAGTGCGGACTGGGCGTCGCCCGCCGCCAGTGCATCGAGGCCGAGCGTGCGATGCGCCTGCACATACTGCGCGGAGACCAGGCCCTCGCCGCCCTCCCACGGGCTGAAGCGCCGCGCGCTCAACTGCTCGAGCGCCTCTTGTGTGTAGCCGCACTGGTTGAGCAGCGTGATGTACTCGACGGTGAGGTCGTCGCGGCGCTGGACAAGATGGAGATGTTCGCGAAGCGCTTGCATCCGCTGCCACGGCGTTGCCAGCCGCGCGCGCTTCTTCAACTGATCCCACTCGTAGAGCAGGCGCGCATCGTGCGGATTGGCTGCCAGGGCCTGCGCGTACATGCGATCCGCCGCGGCAGCGTCGCGCAGAATATTGAACTCGGCAATGCCCAGGTTGCGGAAGGGGATGGAATCACCCGCATCGAGAGCGACCGCCTTGCGCCAACAGGCGATGGCCTCGTTGTAGCGCCGCTTGTCGTAGTACAGGTTACCGAGAGCGGTGTGCAGCCGCGGGCTGTCCGGGGCACGGCGCAGGCAGTCTTCAAGCGCCAGCATCTCTTCCAGACGCGCGGGGAAGCAGTAGCGGAAGTCTGCTGCCTCAGCCTGCGCCACAGCCTCCGCCGCAAGCTGGGCATCGCCGAAGCTTGAGGCCAGCCAACTGAGCGTGGCGCAGACCATGGGAGACCGCAGCGAGGACTGGTGGATGCAGGCCTCGATCAGCGTGCGGGCCTCGTTGCCCAAGCCGGACCAGGCCAGGTCATAGACCACGTCGAGATGGGTTTGCACGTCGCCCTCGAGAGCGGCGCAGTAGGCGCGCAGATGCGCCTCGTCACGGAGCAGGAGAAAACGCCCCGCCATAGCGCGAAAGTCGAGCGGGTCCATGGCCAGCGAGGCCTCAAGCACCTGCTGAGCTTCCGCAGTGCAGCCCATGCGGGCGAAGAGCGCGGCCTGGAGCGCGCGGGCCTTGAGATTACGCGGATCGGCGGCGAGGCTTTGCTCCACCTCCGCGAGCGCCAGGGACAGTTCTCCACGCTCGGCGCTGATGCCGGCCAGCGCGTAGTAGCCCGCGCTTTGCCAGGCGGCGTTCCACACACACTTGTGGAAGGCTTCGTAGGCGGCGTCACGCTTGCCCAGCCATAGCCGCGCCATTCCCAGGTTGTAGAAGGGCTCGCCGTCGCGAGGGTTGGGATTGCGGAAGGTGAGGCGACGCACGGCACGGGCAAAGTGCTCCTCCGCCTCAGCCAGCAGGCCGCGCCGCAGGCAACTGAGGCCCAGGGCGTTGTTCATGCGCGCGTCACCGGGATCGCGGCGCAAACCCTCGCGCCAGTAGTCCTCAGGCGCGCGCGTGGCGTGGCGATACTGTTCGAGGTGCAGGCCGGTCAGGTACAACTCATCGGCGCTGGCGATCTCCGCGGGCGCGGACGGTTCGGTGGCTGGATCGGGCAGTGTGCCCTGCCTGCGTTCTTCTGGCTGCCAGGCGATCAGCTCCGCGCCTGCGTCGTCCTGCACGCAGAGGCGACAGTGCGAGGGATCGGCGCAGGGTTGGGCAATGCGATGCACGAAGGGCGCGCCGGGCGCCAACTGCTGCTGCGTCTCAAAGAGCGTGCGGCCATCCTGCTCGAGCACGATGCGCACGGATCTGCGCGCGGTGACGGCGACGCCGATGCGCGCGCTGGCGCCGTCAAATTCGAGATTGATTGCCGCGTGCAGGTTGGCGTTCTTTGCCGGGCCTATGTGCTGGATGGGATACCAGTACTGGCTGAAGGTGCGCGTCTCGTAGGGCTGCAGCCAACTGAAGTCCGGCTGGTTGTCAGTGTAGGCGCCGGCCATCAGCTCGATGTAGGGGCCGTCCTCGTCGGTCAGGTTGCGGTCCCAGGCGTAGCCGAACTCGGCATTGCCCCAGGTCCACATTTTCTTGCCCGGAGCGATGCGATGGTTGGAGGTGTGCACGACGCCAGCCTGGCGCGCATGGTCATAGCCGCCAAAGAAGTCATACCTGGACTCGGTGACCATGTAGGAGGTGGGCACGGGGATGTTTTTGTACCAGGTAATGTCGGTGCCGGCGCCGTAGTCCACGCCGTAGTAGCTGCCCTGCGCCTGGGGAAACGA
>DAIDGZ010000067.1 GCA_027452125.1 Acidobacteriaceae bacterium
TGGAGCGGCGTTTTGGGCGGCAGCGGCGAGAGGCCAGCGGCGACCAGCACCTGGTTGCGGAGAAAAGCGCGACGCGCCTGCCAGGCGGAGAGGCTGGCGAAGGCGGGGAGCGGCATCTGCGAGTGCGTGGTGAGGATCTGCCTGTTGCGCAGGTCCTGGGCTGGGATTGCAGATGCGGTCTGGGCGGTGAGCCGGGACGGGCCAACGGCAACAAGTGCGGCAAGCGCGGCACCGGTGAAGAGGACACGCAGGCATGCGGCGCGCGGGGTTCTGAGATGAAACATTGAAGCTCCCAAGGATATATCGACAGCAGACATTTTAAGCGCTGGCGGGTGGTGGAGGCCCGCAGAGAATCGAGATGCAAAAGCACTTGCGCATTGCAGCGGGCTCGACGAAGATGGCGGTGCAACGGTGAGGAGAGAGATGAATCGTCGTGATCTATTGAAGCTTTCATCGATGGCTGTGGCGGCAGCGGCAGCTCCTGTGTTGGGCGAAACGAGCGCGGAAGGCGGGCCTGAAGTGGCGCGCTGGGATGCGCTGGAGATTCCATTGCGCGGAACGGCGGCAGGCAATCCGTTTATCGATGTGTCGCTGACGGCGACCTTCCGCATGAAGAATCGCGCGCTGACGGTGGAGGGCTTCTACGACGGCGATGGCGTGTACAAGGTGCGCTTTATGCCGGACGAAGAGGGCGTGTGGACGTGGACGACCAAGAGCAACGACAAGGCTCTGGATGGCAAGACGGGGACGTTTACTTGCGTGGCGCCGCAGGCAGGCAATCGCGGGCCGGTGAGCGTGCGCGACGATTACCACTTCGGCTATGCGGATGGAACTCCGTATGTGGAGTGCGGGACGACGTGCTACGCGTGGGCTTTTCAGGCAGAGAAGACGCAGCGGCAGACGGTTGCAACGCTGAAGCAGGCTCCCTTTAACAAGCTGCGCATGTGCCTGTTTCCGAAGTGGTACCAGTACAACCGGAACGAGCCGCCCATGTATCCGTTTCCGCGGACGGGCGAGGTGAATGACTACTCGCACTTCAATCCGGCGTATTTTCAGCACCTGGACAAGTTGATTGTCGAGCTGCGTGAGATCGGCGTGGAGGCGGACCTGATCCTGTTTCATCCCTACGACAAGTGGGGCTATCAGCAGATGCCACCGGAGGTGGATGCGCGCTATCTGCGCTATGTGATTGCGCGGTTCAGCGCGTATCGCAACCTGTGGTGGTCGCTGGCCAACGAGTATGACCTGCTGAAGTACAAGACGAACACGGACTGGGACAGCTATGTGCGGATCGTCGAGGAATACGACGCTTTCGATCACCTGCGCTCGATTCATTACAGCCGGCACCAGTATGAGTACTGGCGCGGGTGGTGCACGCATGCGGGGGTGCAGAGTTCGCAACTGGAGAAGGCGGCGGAGTGGCGCGCGGACTGGCGCAAGCCGGTGATCTACGATGAGTGCCAGTATGAGGGCAACATTGCGTCGCGGTGGGGCAACATCAACGCGGACGAGATGACGCGGCGGTTCTGGCTGGCGGCGGTGCAGGGAACGTATTGCGGACATGGCGAGACGTATGTGAGTCCGGACGATATTTTGTGGTGGTCGCATGGCGGCGTGTTGCACGGCAAGAGCCCGGAGAAGATTGCATTTCTGCGCAAGCTGCTGGAGGAGACGATTGCCGTGGGGCCGGGGCCGATCGGGTTTTCGTCGATGGGCGACAATCCGATGGGTGCAAAGCGTGCCAACGATGCAGTGGTGTTCTTCTACTTTGACGCACATCAGCCGGCGCTGCAGACGCTGGCGCTGCCGGAGGGCAAGACTTACACGGCAGAGTATGTGGACACGCTGGCGCTGACGCGGACGCCGCTGCCCGGCGAGTATAGCGGCAAGGCGGAGGTAAGGCTGCCGGGTACGCCGTGGGGCTCCGTGTGGTTCCGTGCGAAGGGGGTCGCCTGAACGCCGCAGCGAGGGACGGCTACGCCATCCCTTATGAAGAAGCGCGGGCCAGCAACTCGGTGACGTGGAAGTCGTATCGGGGCAGGACGCCGATCTCCGCGGCGGCGTGGAAGAAGCCGCGGATGCCCCGCTGGCACTCCTCGTCGAGGATGTAGTGGATGTTGGTAGTGAGGTAGGCGTGGATGGTCTCGGCGGGCAGGGGCAGACGCGCGGACCATTCGGCGATGAGTGTGTCGATGTTCTGCAGGCCGTGGTCGCGGGAGGCGATGCAATCCTCGGCAACGCGCTCGTCCAGGAGGCTGCTGGGTGCAGCGGCCCAGACCGCGGAGACAAAGGGCAGGCCGGTGAGCGAGACCCACTCGTGGGCGAGGTCGTGGTAGACCAAGTCCTCTCCTGTGCGCTCGAAGCGGTTGGCCTGTTCTTCAAGAGCGAGTAATGCGGGATCGCCGATGACGATGGCAGCGTCGGCCTGGGCCAGCATGCGGTCAAGGTCCGCCGCGAGCGGGATGAAGGGCACATCGGGGTTGCCCCATTTGTGAAAGAGGATGCGGGCGTAGGTGACGGTGGTGCGGCTGGCAGTGTCTGCGGCGACGGAGCGGATGGCCTGAATGGGCTGTGCGGCGCGACGGACGAGGAGCAGGGAACGGACGCGGTTCCTGGAGGCGATGGTGCAGCCGGGCAGGACGCGCAGGCTGGGGTTGGCGGCGAGCGCGGCAATGGGGATGAGGCCGAGATCGGCTTCACCGGAGGCCAGGCGCGCGGCGCACTCCGAGGGCAGCATGCGGTCGATGCGGTAGCGGCGAGCCAGCTCCGCGGCGCGGGGCGGATGCTCGAAATCCCACATGAGCGGGGCAGGGTTCAGGAAATCAATGGCGGCTATGCGCAGGCGTGTATCTTGCTCGGAGTTCACAACTATTAGACGCCGGGAGAGGCGGGAAGGATTCCTGCGCAACTTGACAGGGCAGGCGTGCCGGAATATGGTGAGCCCAAATTCCTTTCATTTTTTCAGGGGTTTCCTGGGGCAGGTGCGCGTGAGTTTGCCGGGAGCGGAAGGGGTTGCGCCATGAGCGCGCAGCCGGGAGCGATGGGAGCAGTTGGGGCGGTGCAGGTGGAGGAAGGCCGTCTTGCTTGGCTGGGGCTGGCCATGACGCCGGGGCTGGGGCCGAAGCGGATTCTGGAGGCGATGAAGGCACTGGAGACGCCGGGGCAGATTTTTGCGCTGTCGCTGACGGAACTGGAGGGGCTGCGCTTTCCGGCGCAGGCGGCGCAGTTTGTGTTTGAGGGCAGGGCACGCCGGGCGGCGGAAGAGGAGTTGGCGCGGGCGCAGGAGATGGGGGCGACGGTGGTGAGCTACTCGTGCGCAGCCTATCCTGAGCGTCTGAAGGAGATTTATGACCCGCCGCCGGTGTTGTGGGTACGCGGGGAGGCAGGCCTGCTGAAGCGGCCGTCCATTGCCGTGGTGGGAACGCGGCATCCGTCGCCTTATGGCGCGGGGATGGCGGAGATGCTGGCCCGGGATCTGGCGGCGCGGCGGCTGCTGATAGTGAGCGGCATGGCGCGGGGGATCGACTCCTGCGCGCACAAAGGGGCGCTGGCGGCGCGGATGCCCACGCTGGCGGTGTGGGGCACCGGGATTGACGTGGTGTATCCCAAGGAGAACCGCAAGCTGGCGGAGGAGATTCTGGCGACGGGCGGGTCGATTGTAAGCGAGCTGCCGATGGGGACGTTTCCGGCGCCGCAGAACTTTCCCCGGCGCAACCGCATCCTGAGCGGAGTGAGTGTGGCGGTGCTGGTGGTGGAGGCCAGCGAGAACTCGGGTACGCGGGTGACGGCGCGCTGCGCGGAAGAACAGAATCGCGATCTGTTTGCCGTGCCCGGGAATGTGACCAGCCGGGGATCATGGACGCCCAACACGCTGATTAAACAAGGGGCGAAGCTGACGGCTACCTGGGAGGACATCTGGGAAGACCTGCCCTCGCAGGTGCGGCTGGCGCTGGAGGAGGCGGGGCCGTCTGCATCCAAACCGGAGGCCGCCGCATCCTTATTGCCTGATCCAGTGCTGCGGCCCGAGGAGGCCATTGTGCTGGAGGCGCTGCACTGCGACCAGAGCGTACAGATCGACGAGCTGCTGGAGGCGCTGGAGACGCAACTGACTTCATCTGAGGTGTTTACCGCGCTTTTTGAGCTGGAGATGGCGGGCCGGGTGCGGCAGTTGCCGGGCAAGAACTATGTGCGCACGATGGGATGATGCTGACGCCGTGGCCAAAAG
>DAIDGZ010000068.1 GCA_027452125.1 Acidobacteriaceae bacterium
CGAGGATGTGGATCTGCGGCGGGTGGAGCCGGTGACAGCGGGCACGGGAGACATGCTGTACACGGAGCGGCTGAGTACCGGCTGGTGCGGGCTGTATCGCGCGCGGGCGGGGCAGGGAATCATCCTGCGCTTCGATCCGCGGCAGCTTCCGTATGTGGGGTTGTGGCTGTGCTACGGCGGCTGGCCGGAGGATGGGGCGCTGGCGCGCCAGTACGCGGTGGCCTTTGAGCCTACGGTTGCTCCGCAAGGGAGCCTGGCGGCCGCGGTGGCGGCAGGCGAGGCGCCGGTGTTGGAGGCGGATGGATCGTTCAGCTTCACCGTGCGCTTTGAGGCCACGCCGCATGCGGTTGGGTATGATGAGTTCACCGCGCAGTGTGCCGCGGCCTCAGCGTTGTGAGGCGCGGGAAGAGGAGAGTTGCCGTGTTGAGGGCAAAAAGCAGCATGAAGACGATAAACGTTTACAGCCGACTGGCCTGCGCCGCACTGGCGGTATTTCTTTTCCTGAGTCTGCGCGCTGCCGCTGCTCCGGCCAGCGTGCCGCAGTCGTTCAAGGTAGAGCACGGGCAGTTTCTGCTCAACGGCAAGCCGTTCCAGATCATTGCCGGCTCCATGCACTATGCCCGCGTGCCCCGCGCGGAGTGGCGCGCACGGCTGCGCATGGCCAAGGCCATGGGGCTGAACACCATTACCACTTACGTTTTCTGGAACGTGCATGAGCCGCAGCCCGGCGTTTATGACTTCACGGGGCAGTACGATGTGGCGGAGTTTATTCGCGAGGCGCAGGAGGAGGGGCTGTACGTCATTCTGCGCCCGGGCCCGTATGCCTGCGCGGAGTGGGAGTGGGGTGGTTACCCGGCATGGCTGCTGAAGGAACACGGCATCGTGGTGCGCAGCTCCGATCCGAAGTTCATGGTTCCGGTGCACCGCTGGCTGATGCGGCTGGGCAAGGAACTGGCGCCGTTGCAGATTGGCAACGGCGGCCCGATCATTGCCGTGCAGGTGGAGAACGAGTATGGCTCGTTCGGCGATGACCATGCGTACATGGAGCAGATCCACCGGGACATTCTGGATGCCGGGTTCACCAAGGCGCAGTTGTACACGGCGGATGGTCCGGCGCAGTTGCCGAAGGGATCGCTGCCGGAGCTGCCGGCGGTGATCAACTTTGGCCCGGGCGGAGCCAGGAAGGGCTTTGCCACGCTACACAAGCTGCGGCCCGAAGGCCCGTTCATGTGCGGCGAATACTGGGCGGGCTGGTTCGATCACTGGGGCGAGAAGCACCACACGACCAGCGCGCAGAAGCAGGCGGACGAACTGGCCTGGATGCTCACCCAGGGCTACTCCGTGAACATCTACATGTTTCACGGGGGAACCAGCTTTGGCTGGATGAACGGAGCCAACATCAGCGGCAGCAATTATCAGCCGGATGTGACCAGCTATGACTACGATGCGCCGCTGGACGAGAGCGGCCACCCGACGGAGAAGTACATGCTCTTCCGGCAGGTGATTGCCCAGGCTACGGGCAAGACGCTGCCGTCGATTCCCGCCGCGCCGGTGGATGCGGCCCTGCCCGCGGTGCGGATGAGCCAGGCGGTCTCGCTGTGGAAGAGCCTGCCGGCGCCGATTCACTCCGAGCAGGTGGAGAGCATGGAGGACCTGGGGCAGGCGTATGGCTACATCCTCTACCGCACGGTGCTCTCCGGCCCGGTGAAGGGTGACCTGACGGTGGATGCGGTGCATGACTATGCGTTGGTTTACCTGAACGGCAAGCTGGCCGGCACACTGGACCGGCGCCTGAACCAGACCACGCTGCCGGTGGAGGCGACCGCGCCGCACACGCGGCTGGACATCCTGGTGGAGAACACAGGACGAGTGAACTTTACCGTGGCGATCCGCGGCGAGCGCCAGGGGATCACCAAAGAGGTGACGCTGGCGGGCAAGCCGCTGACGGGCTGGGAGATCTATCCGCTGCCCATGGAGCATACGGACGCACTGGCGTTTGCCAAGGCGCCCTGCGTGGGGGCGTGCTTCTATCGCGCCACGCTGCACGTGAAGCAGCCGGTGGATACGTTTCTGGATACGGGCGCCTTCACCAAGGGCTTTGTGTGGGTGAACGGGAGGCCGCTGGGACGGATCTGGAATATCGGCCCGCAGCGCACGCTCTACCTGCCGGGTTCGTGGTTGCACGCGGGAGCAAACCGGGTGGTGGTGTTCGATCTGGAGGGGGCGCCGGGGCGTTCCATCCAGGGACTGGACAAGCCGATCCTGAATGCTACGGCAAATCCACTTCCATAAGAGCCGGCTTTTGTTAGTATGATCAATCGCAGGAGCTTGTGGGGCCCTCTTCATGGAAACTGTCACCACCAACGGCAGTGACATGCTCATCGATGAGCGCAGGCAGCATATCCTTGCGCTGATTCAACGCGATGGGCGTGTGCTGATCTCGGAACTGTCGCAATCCCTGGGCATCTCGCGCATCACCATCCGCAAGGATCTGGACCATCTGGCGTCCATGGGACTGGTGCACCGCACGCACGGCGGCGCGCTGTGTGTACAGCGCAGCGCGCTGCTCGATCCAACGCTGCGGGAGAAGGAACAGAAGCAGTCGCAGGAGAAGCAGCGCATTGCCGCTGCGGCTGCGGCCATGGTGTCAGAGGGCATGTGCGTGATGCTGGACTCCGGCACAACGACGACCGCGATTGCCCGGGAACTGCGCAACTTTTCGCGGCTAACGGTGATTACCAACGCGGTGAACATCGCCAGCGAACTGGCGGCCACGGGCTTTGAGGTGATCCTGACCGGCGGCACGCTGCGCAAGAACTCCTTTTCGCTGGTGGGACCGCTGGCGGAGGAGGCGCTGGTTTCAGTGCGCGCCGACGTTTTGTTCATTGGCATGGACGGCTTTGACCCGCAGGCCGGGCTGATGACGCCGAACCTGCTGGAGTCGCGCGTGAACCGGGCGATGGTGAAGGCAGCGGATCGCGTGGTGGCGGTGTGCGACTCGACCAAGTTCAGCCGCCGCAGCCTGGCGCTGATTGTGCCGACCAGCGCCGTGCACACGGTGATTACCGATGACGAGATTTCCGACGAGGACTACCAGATGCTGGTATCGAAGGGGGTTGAGGTGCTGCGCGTCTGAAGAGATGGCAGACTGGACCATAAAAATGCAGGGCGCCGCAGACACGGCGCCCTGTATTTTTGCATGAAGGATGGAAAAGCCGCGGCTTAGCCGAGTGCGGGCAGCTTGCCGGAGATGCCGAAGAGGAAGATGACGCCGATGATGCAGCTGTAGGCGGCTCCGGTCCAGGCGATGGCGCGATAGAAGCGGCTGTGCGGTCCGCCGATGCGGAAGGCGCCGCCCATGGAGGCGGTCATGAGGGCGTTCATGGCGACCAGGCCGGCGGCAAAGGCCAGCAGGCCCAGCATGCCGCGCGAGGCGCCGCCGAGGTTGGCGGTGAGGAAGAAAAGGGCCAACTGGCTGGGCGTTTCCGCGCCGACGCCATGCAGAATGCCGATGAGGAAGACGGATTTCCCCGTGTACATCCACTGGAAGCGCTCAGGGCGGGGAGCCTGCGGGTTGCGCAGACGGCGCAGCCGCCAGGCGGCCCAGAGGATGCCGTTAATGGCGATGGCCAGGCGGCTTTCCATGCGGCCATGGCTGTGGCCATGCACGTCTTTGCGCAGGATGCCGGCGACCACGCCGAGGCCCAGCACGATGAGCGTGAGCCCGATGAGGCGCTCAGTCCAGTGATCGAGGCCCTGAGGCAGGCCCATGTGCAGTTGCAGCACCGCGACGCCGAGGGCGGAGACGGTGAAGGCGTGGCCGAGGGCGTAAGTCATGCCGAGGCGCAGGCCGCTGCGCCAGTTGCGCTGCACGGCGGTGATGTCAGAGATGGCGGCGAGGTGATCGTAGTCGAAGCCGTGACGCAGGCCCAGCACCAGACAGGAGCCGAGCGCGGCATCGAGTTTCCAGTCGCCTGAGAGTTGGATCACGATGCCCAGTATAGAGCAGGTGGGGCGCGATTGGCGCGGCAAATGCG
>DAIDGZ010000069.1 GCA_027452125.1 Acidobacteriaceae bacterium
GGCAAGATTCTGCGCGTGGAAGATGCTGCACTGCCCCGCGGAACCACGCTCACCATCGCTGATCTGTTTTTCAATACCCCGGCACGGCGCAAGTTTCTACGCGCCGAGTCCACCGAGTTGTCACACGTAACGGCACTGGTAACGCACTACGCGCTGGTCTATCCAGAGAAACATTTTGAGCTGATCTCGGCCAGCCACACGCTGGTATCGGCGCCGCCGGTGAGCCGCACGGCAGAACGCATCTACCAGATCTTCGGCAAGGAGACGCTGGGCCAGTTGCTACCGGTAGCGGCAGAGAAGCCGCTGGATCGCGCTGGGTTGCCTGCACCTCCACCGTGGAAACAGGACCCCGAAGAGCCGAAACGCGATCCCGGCGCACTGCGACTCAGCGGCTACTACTCCAAGCCGGAGTTGCAAAAGCTTAATCGCAACTCCATCTATATCTTTGTCAACAAGCGGCTGATCCGCGACCGGCTGCTGATGCACGCTATCAGCGAAGCCTACCGCAACGTGATTCCGCCCACCAGTTTCCCTGTGGCGCTGCTGTTTCTGGAGATGCCGCCGGAGGAGGTGGACGTGAATGTGCACCCGGCCAAGACCGAGGTGCGCTTCCGGCAGCAAAGCTTGATCCACGACTTCGTGCGCGACAGCCTGCGCCTGGCCCTGATGAAAGCCCGGCCGGCTGCGGGCTTTCTGGCCGCACTCGACGCGCAACCCACAGCCAGCCCCACGCTGATGCCGCCCTCCACCTCGCCGCTGCCCGGCGCACCAGACTCAGAGCGGCTCACAGGCCAGTCTGACCAGGCAATAGGCTTCCAGTTGACCTCACGGCAGACAGTGCCAGAGCCCGGACGGCTGCCCTTTGCGGGGGGGGGCAGCGGTTTTGCAGGAAGTCTTGACGCGAGCCAGTTCGATCCGCGCCGGTTTGACCGCCAGGCGTGGGGCGAGGCGGTCGAGGCAATCTTCCGCCCGGCGCAGATATCCGAAGCGGATGGCTGCGAAACAAGTGAAGACGATACAGCTGTTTACGCCGCGCAGGCGGCTGCGGCAGCAGCCCAGGTAGAGGCCCAGCAGGCAGCGGAAAATCTCAACCAGCTTGCCAACTTGAAGCCCTTGGGGCAGCTCCGGGAGTCGTTCATTCTGGCCACTGGCGAGGACGGCCTGTGGATCATCGACCAGCATGTGGCCCACGAACGCGTTCTTTTCGAGAAGATTCTGCGTGATCGCCAGGTGGAGCAGGTGCAGCGCCAGAGGCTCCTGATGCCCCTCTTGGTCGACCTGAAACCGGACCACATGGTGGTATTCACGCAGATCGCCGAGGAGCTGGAACGCAATGGTTTCGAGGTGGAGCCGTTTGGTCCACGAACCCTGGCGGTGAAGGCCGCGCCGGTGGGTCTGGAGGGCGCAGCGCTGGAGCGGATGCTCCACCAGGTCATCGAGCAGTCTGTCGAACAGATCGACCAAACCGTTCGAAATGAAGATCTTACCGCATTGCGAACGCGAATCGCCGCATCCATCGCCTGCCACTCGGCCATCAAAGTGAACACCCCTCTTGACCCGGCTCGTATGGAATGGCTATTGTTGGAACTTGCAAAAACGAAACACCCAACAAGTTGCCCGCATGGACGTCCAATAGCTTTGCTGTATTCTTGGAGAGAGATCCAGCGGGCCTTCCACCGCATCTAGATTATGGGGAAGGCGGCAATCCCAGCTCTCAGGAGCGGGATTGCACGGCGCCAAGGGCGGTCCCGGGGACGTTCTCTTCCCGGTGATTTCCTGAAACGCCAGCCTGGAAGCGAGGTTTTTCTTTGACAGCAGAGCAATTAGAAGCATCACGTCTGGAACGGATGCGCCTGAATGGTCATGGGGCGCTCTCATTGGAGGATGCACGTACCTGGATGGAGGAGACGGGCCTTTGTCTCTTCCTGCCCAAGCGGCAGTTTTCTACCTCCGTAGTTCCCTCGTTTGTGGAGGCGGTTGCCGGTCAGCGCAACGCCACCCCCGATTCGAAGCACATTGCCGAAGCCGAGCATATGCTCGTCCGGCTGGAAAACGACGGCGTAGCAGTCCGGCTGAACC
Source organism: Acidobacteriaceae bacterium (assembly GCA_027452125.1). Classification (GTDB taxonomy): domain Bacteria; phylum Acidobacteriota; class Terriglobia; order Terriglobales; family Acidobacteriaceae; genus Telmatobacter. The sequence continues at coordinate 2,080 of DAIDGZ010000069.1, forward strand.
TGCTGGGCGTTCCGGGTGAGCAGCCCGATTTTGTTGTCGCTGCCTGGGTGCTTCCCTACGTCTATGCTCTGCGCGGTGACCGTGACTGGCGCCGCAGTCCACAGCTCACCGGCTCACGGCAGGTTTCGCCGCTGGCTGTTCAAGCCTACAAGATGCTGGAAACCGGCGACGCCACGGTGGCACAGCTCAAGCACGCCCTCGGCCGCGAAGTGACTGAAGCTGCAGTAATCCGCGCTATCACGGAGCTCTGGCAGCAGTTGCGCATCATCCCCGTAATCGATGCTCCCGGACAGCCTGCCCGCTGGCAGCCGCTTCGCCAGCGCTTCCAGAAGGCCATTGCTGAAGGTGCTTCCACCTCGCAGGTCACGGCCATCTCGGTTCTCGCCTCTATCTACCTGCAAGCCGTCATCGCCGGCAGCATGGAAGATGTCGAAGTCTTCCTGTCTCCGCTGACCTCTCGCAGCAAGATTCGCGAGGTGATCCGCGGACTGGTGGCAACGCGCCAGGTGCACACTATTAACCTGGGCCACACGCCGCACTATTATGTTGCCGGCACACTGCCGGAGTTCTCGGCGCCACCAGCCATCTTTACTGCCGCGTCGCTGGCTGCCTACCTGCCGCACGCGCATGAAGAAGACTATGCGGAGCCCACAGCCCATACCGAGCACCGGCACCATACAGAGCACCGCTCCGCGGAAGCTCCTGTAGCTAAGCCGGCCCATACGCCGCGCCATGAGGCACGCCGCGAATCCCCGTCTGATGCCCGCCCCGCTGCCAAGTCGTCTGCGCCGCGCACACGGCTCTCCCGGCCTGCCCCGCACAACCGCGACCGCAAGCCGACACACGCTGCATCCACCAGCCGCAGTGCTCGGCGCCCCGGCAGCGAGACTCGCAGCGCCGGAGCACGTCCCGTCAGCGGAGCCCGTAAAAGCTCAAGTGCGCACAGCAACGGCTCTGCAACCAACAGCGCACATAGCAAAAAGCACAGCAGCGGTGCAACCAGCCGCACAGCCAGCGCCAACGGATCCAGCACGCACGCTAAAGGCAAAGCGGCAGACTCCCGCAGCCGCACAGCGCCAGCTAAGTCCTGGAGCCAGCGGAATGGCCACTCCAGTACCAGCAAGAGCGCTCCCGCACGCAAGAGCAATCCCGTTCGCAAGGATGCACGCACGGAAGCCCGCGGCACAGCGCACGGCCGCAAGCCCGCGCTTGCCGGTGCCAAGGCCGGAGCCAGCAAACGCTACGGTTTTGCCGCCACAGCAAAGTCCAAGCCAACAGCCAAGAAGCGCGGGTGAGCGTGAACGATCTCTCCGTCAGACGCCAGGAGAAGGCGCCCCGGATCATCGTCGCGATTGACGGACCAGCCGGCGCGGGCAAAAGTACCATTGCCCGCCGCCTGGCTCAACGTTTTGGCCTTCTCAATCTGGAAACCGGCGCTATGTACCGCGCCTTCGCGCTGAAGGCCCTGCGCACAGGCATTTCCATAGATGAGAGCGCTCCGCTTGAAGCACTGGCCGCCCATACCTCCATCCGCCTGGAGCCAGGAGACGAAGGAAACCGGGTTCTTCTCGACGGCGAAGAAGTTACCGGGGCGATCCGCGATCCGCAAGTCTCCGACGCTGCCTCCCGCGTCAGCGTCTACCCCGCCATCCGCGCTTGGATGGTACGTCTACAGCAGGAACTGGGCGCCGCGGGCGGCGTGGTAATGGAAGGCCGTGACATCGGCACCGTGGTCTTTCCCCGCGCAGGCGTGAAGATCTTCCTGGATGCAGCTCCGGAGGTTCGAGGCATGCGCCGCTTCGATCAGATGGGCGAGAACGGCGCACCCCCAGCTGTGCAGCCGGAAGAGGTGATCCGCGACCTGCGCGCCCGCGACGAACGCGACCGGAACCGTACCGACTCGCCGCTCAAGCCGGCTCCGGACGCCATTTTGCTGGACTCAACTCATCTCACGCTTGACCAGGTCATCCACCAGGCAGAACAGATCGTACTCAGCAAACTGAGTCAGTAACCCAAAAGCGAGACGCATGCCTGTCCCGCTGCCTCCACACTGAATTCTTTTGGGTATGCTATGAACTATTTAAGTAATAGTCATCATCTATAAACGCCGACCGTCGGATAGTAAGACAGACCGGTAGTAATTCCCAATTTGATAGCCTGCATGACTTCCACATGCCTTTCAGCCTTGTATTTTGGTTGCAATCCAAAGTCTGTCCGCTAAACTTTGGCATCAACCCTTCTTGGAGATTTTTATGCCCGCATTGTGTCAAATGTGCGGATCGTCGGAATTTCGTTTATCCCGGCTTCGTGCGCGAGATGTTTCTCATTTGCTGCGTTTCATGTATCCGGTTCGTTGCAAAATCTGCTGGCAACGTGCGTATGCATCCTGGCTCCGCGCCTGTTCAATTGCTCAGAAACATAAGGGCCATCCTCACTCGCCTAAGCGCCCGTAGTGGCTTGAGGCCTGCCGAAGGATGAAGGATCTGCGTCTGCGTCGTCACGATCTCGGCCCGCCATTACGAGATCGCTGCGGGAATCTATCCGAGCAGCGCTTCGCAATTCCTTCGTCTCGTTAATGAAGTACGAAGTTGCCCATGCGCGGGAATGCGATAGGCTAAATGTGTATGGAGTCAACCTGCAGCCGCTGCCATGAAGCTGTCCCGGCCGGGAGCGCCTTTTGCCCCGCATGCGGTTTGCCGCAGCTTGTCTACGCGGAAGAGGATCAGTTGGGCCTGGATCAGATGGTCCGGCAGGAAGGCCTCGTCCATGACGCCGCCACCATCGAATGGAAACCCGCCCTGCGCGTGGTGATGATGATCGCCGTGCCCTCCGGCCTGCTGTGTTCCCTGCTTTCTCCTGCAGGAATCCTGGGACTCTTGTGGATGCTAGGCGCTTCAGCCGCTGTAATTGCCCTGTACATGCGCAATCGCCGGCCGGCGTGGCTTACCATCGGTGCCGGTGCGCGATTAGGCCTGGTCACGGGCATCCTGAGCAGCTGGATGGCCGCCGCCTTCACCGGAGCCACGCTGTTTGTCTTGCGCTTCGGCCTGCATAAAGGCAATATCTTCGATAACTTCTGGCAGAACCTGGTAGCTAACCAGATGACCCAGCAGTGGACCACCATGGGCGTGGATATACAGACCGTCACTATTGCCCGCACTTGGCTGCTCTCTCCGGAGGGACGTGCGGCATGGGTACTGTGTGCGCTGCTATTCCTGATGGGAGCCATGGCTTTGTTTGCCGCCGCCGGCGGCGCGCTGGGAGCGCGGTGGGTTGCGCGCTCGCGGCGTACGCAACTGTAAGCGCCTGACCGTATCCCATGCCCAGGTGGGCAGGCCGGTCTGGCACCACACGGAAGAGGCGGGCGCGCCGGGCCCGATCCTCCAAAACTTGCCCCAAAACGGCAACCCCTCGTATCATCCGGCGAGAGAGAGATCATGAGCGAAGCCCACGAAAAGCCCAACCTGCGCGTCAAGGGCCGGCTGATGTCCGCCTCGGAGATTGAGCGCACCCTGGTGCGCCTGGCGCACGAGATTGTAGAGAAGAGCAACGGCAGCAGCGACCTGGCACTGGTTGGCATCAAGCGGCGGGGTATCCCGCTGGCGGAGCGACTGGGCCGGCTCATCTCCACCATTGAAAAACGTCCTGTCGATACCGGCATTCTGGACATCCAGTTCTACCGCGACGACCTCTCCACGGCGGATACGCGTCCCGTGGTGACTCCCGGCGCCATTGGCGTCGAGATCGAAGGCCGCGATGTCGTGATCTGCGACGATGTGCTCTACACCGGACGCACCGTACGCGCCGCCCTCGATGCCCTGTTTGACCACGGACGGCCCCGCCGGGTACAACTCGCGGTACTGATCGACCGCGGCCACCGCGAACTGCCCATCGAGGCCACCTATGTGGGCAAATATGTGCCCACCAGCAGCCGCGAAATCATCGAGGTTAAGTTCCATGAAGTTGACCAGGACGATCAGGTTCTCCTGGTGGAGCGGGCCGGCTAGCCTGCTCTTCGCCTGAGGGCGCGCATCCCCGCGCGCCGCCAGCCGGACCTTGTAATGTGTCCGGCCCACACGCTGCTCCAACCGGACCGGAGCCCGGTGCTCCGCGGCAAAAATCCGTATGACACAAGCCACCACCTCCGCCCGCCGGCCGCTCACCACGCCCCCGGCTCCACCTTCGCGGTTCCCATACAATCCGGGCTCGCTGCTCTCCGTGCAGGATCTGAGCCTGGAAGCTGTCAGCCGCATCCTCGCTCGCGCTACCGTGCTGGAGAACCAGGACCCATTGCAACGTGACCGCATACTGGCCAAGCGCCGCGTGGCCCTGCTCTTCTACGAGGCCTCCACGCGTACACGCACCAGCTTTGAGCTGGCCGCCAAGGCTCTGGGCGCGGACACCACGCTGGTCTCCAACCTCAGCTCCAGCATAGAAAAGGGCGAGACCCTCAAGGACACCGGACTGACCCTGCGTGCGTTGGGCGCCGAGGCCATCATCCTGCGCCACAACTCTTCCGGGGCCCCCTGGCTGCTGGAAGAGATGACCCACTTGCCCGTACTCAACGCAGGCGACGGCATGCACGAGCATCCCACCCAGGCGCTACTGGACCTGCGGACAATTCTGGCCCATCTCCGGCCGGGCGCGGAGACCGTGAACGACCAGACGCTGGCCGGTGTCACCGTCACCATCACCGGCGATATTCTGCACAGCCGCGTAGCCCGCTCCAACATGCTGCTACTGCCCCGGCTGGGGGCCAATGTCGTGCTCTGCGGTCCCAAAGAGCTCCTGCCCGAGCTTGCTCTCTCTGCCGGGCCGGGCATCACCATCGAGCGAGACTTCGAGGCGGCTCTGCGCCGCTCACAGGTGGCCATGATGCTGCGCATCCAGGCCGAGCGCCTGGCCGGCCTGCAACTGGACCTGGACGAGTACAAGGCGGCCTATCAGCTCACCGGCCAGCGGCTAGCCCGCCTGGCCCCGCAGGCGGTAGTGCTGCATCCCGGCCCCATCATCCGCGGGCTGGAGATCACCGCCGGCGTAGCCGACGGTGTGCAATCGGCGATCCTGGAACAGGTGCGCAACGGTGTGGCCATCCGTATGGCAGTGGTGGAGCGGGCGCTGCTGGCGGCCCAACAGGAAGGAGGCCGCGCATGACGGCTCTTGCAATTCGCGGAGGCCGCCTGGTCGATCCCTCGGCCGGCATCGATGCCCCCAAAGACATTCTGCTCAAGGACGGGCGCGTGGCCGAGGTGGCCGCTCCCGGCAAGCTCAAATCAGCCGAAGGTGCCGAGTCACTGGATGCCACCGGCCTGGTGGTTGCCCCCGGGCTCATCGACATCCACGTGCACCTGCGCGAACCCGGCCAGGGCCACAAGGAAACCATCGCCACCGGCACGGCTTCCGCGGCAATGGGCGGCTTTACCGCCGTAGCTGCCATGCCCAATACCACGCCGGTGAACGACTCGCCGGAGATCACCCGCTGGATGCAGGCGCCGGAGCGCGGAGCGCAGGTGCGGGTCTTCCCCATTGGCGCGGCCACGCGAGGCTCCAAGGGCGAGACCATCAACGATTTTGCGGCGCTCAAAGCCGCCGGCGCCGTGGCCGTGACCGATGATGGCAAGCCCATCCTCAAAGACGGCATGATGCGCGAGGTGCTGGCCGCCGCGGCCCGCGTGGGCCTGAGCGTCATCCAACATGCTGAGGACACGCGCATGACTCAGGGCGCAAGCATGAACCTGGGGCAGGCCTCCTTCCGGCTGGGGCTTCGTGGCATGCCGCCCGAGGCCGAGTCCAGCCTGGTGGAGCGCGATATCCGCCTAGTGGCCGAGTTGCGCGACGCCCGTGCGCATTTGCATGTGGCGCATACCTCCACCGCAGCCGCCGTGGCCGCCGTGCGCCAGGCTCGCCGCAATGGCCTGCGCGTCACCTGCGAGGTAGCTCCGCACCACTTCCTGCTGACGGAGGATCACGTGGGGCTCTACAACACCCACGCCAAGATGAATCCGCCGCTGCGCTCCGCTGCCGACCGCGACGCCATGATTGAAGGCATCCTGGATGGCGTGGTGGACGCCATTGCCACCGACCATGCGCCGCATGCCGCGCACGAGAAGGAAGTGGAGTTTGAGCACGCGCCCAACGGCATCACCGGGCTGGAGACGGCGCTGGGCCTGTGCCTGCGCTGGCTGCATCACGAGTGGAAGATGCCCCTCGGCCGCGTACTGAGCCTGCTCAGCGCACAGCCGGCAGCCCTGCTTGGTCTGCGCGGACGCGGTACGCTCACCGTGGGCAGCTTCGCCGACGTGGTGGTCTTCGATCCGGAAAAGGAATGGAGCTATCGCGTGGCCAATACCCGCTCGAAATCAAAGAACACGCCGTTCGATGGATGGACGATGCAGGGCAAGGTGCGCTGGACCATCTGTGAAGGCCGCATCGTCTACACCGAGACGGTGTAGCGCGACTGGATTTCCTTGACTGCTTCAATCTCCCAGGCAGGCTTTCATGCAACATTGTTGCGCAAGGCCTGCCTCTTCTCGTTAGAATGACGGCATCAGGCACCCTGTACGTTCCCTCCCCCCGATTTGAATTCAAACTGAAGGTACACCCATGAATCAGCCGATCATCCTCGTGAGCGGCAGCAAGGGCGGTGTGGGGAAATCTCTAACCACGATGGCTTTGCTGGACTACTTCGCTATCAACCATAAGTATTTGAAACTGGTGGACGCCGACACCAATAACCCCGACGTATGGCGTTGCTACGGGCGGCTGACAGAGGGCGAGGTCGTCGACCTGAATGACGTGGACGGCTGGATTCACCTTGTAAATCTGAGCGATGCCACGCCCTTCAAGGCTGTGGTGGTGAACACCCCGGCGCAGAGCAATACGGCAGTCGGCAAGCACGCGTCCATCCTTCTCGACTCGCTGCGCGAACTGGCACGGCCGCTCATCACTCTTTGGGTCATCAATCGCCAGCGCGACGGTCTCGAGATGCTACGCGAGTACATGGATGTCATGAACGGCACCATGGTGCACGTGGTGTGCAATGGCTACTTCGGCGAGGAACACAAGTTCGAGCTTTACCGGGGCAGCACTATCCGCGAACAAGTGACCACGCTCGGCGGCAAGAGCACTTATTTGCCTGACCTTTCCGACCGCGTTACCGATGAACTCTACGGCAAGCGCGCGACTCTTGCCGAGGCAGCGCAGCAATTCAAGCTGGGCGACCGCGCAGAGCTGCAGCGATGGCGAACTGCGGTAAGTGGTATGTTCGCCTCGATGGGGATATGAATCGAGACCGGAAGTCTCTCTACCGGCGCAACTGCCTATCCTTTGCGCCGGTAGAGAATCTGGAACTCGTAGCCAGGATTGGCCGGGAATAGAACGGCCACATGGCGCAACCGCTCAGCCAGCGCCGGAGCGGCCAGCAGCGGATACTCACGTTCGCGCAGGTCGTGGTAATCAAAATCAACCGCCAATGAGAGCATGTAAATAGCCAGCGTATCGGAGAAGGCCGACTCGAAGTAACTGTTGCGAGCGCGCTCATCAATGCCCTGCTGCCCAGAGCGCGACTCCTGTGCACGGCGGCGGGTCTCCCACGCATCTTGGCTCGTCTCACCCCGCACCTGCGCCTCCGCCTGCGACCAGGCTAGGTTGCAGAAGCTTTCGGGAACTCCGGCAGCTTCCACAAAGTTGTGAGCCACATTGATAAAGAACTCGAAGGCCAATCCGAAGCGGTCTTCCACCAGGCGTGTCGAAAGAAACACCGCCTCCGTGGAGCCAAACGAGGCATTACGATGGCAAATAGCCCGATCGCCAAGATCGACGCTGTAAGCCGGCGCCACCATTGTCTCGCCGGTATCGGCGATGGCCAGAGGCACAAAGTAGTAGGCCCGGTTGCTCAATGCCACGGAGAGCGCGGCAGGCACAGCGCCTACCAGCCTCTCCAGGTCTGCCTCGGCAATCCGGGTCTCACCCCAGGCGGCATAGTGCAGCCCGTTGGCGGCTTGTAGAACAGAGACTTGCGTGGCAACCTTTTCCGCGTGCCACAGTTCGATTTGCGCAGTGCTGGCCATGCATGTTTATTCTAGAACGGCGGAGGGCACAACGACGATGTCATCCTTGGAAACCAGCCCGGCTGACGGCGGCAGAATCTTCGGCTTCCCCTTGAAGGGCTTTGGCCTCTTCAGCGGCCTGCTGCTCGCCTTTGCCGCGGCCTTCACCACCTTCTTTGCCACCACATGCCTATCCATCTTCGCCTTGCTGGTGTGGAATCAGATGCTGGGCCATAGCGTGAACTACGCTGACACCTACCTGTACGTAGGCTTCCCTGCTGGAGTGATCGTACTTGCCATCGCCCTGCCCTTCTTCACCTTCCTGTGGCTGCGCGCCAAGGTACGCGGCTAAGGTCTCTCACGCAAACTCGCATCAGATACAGTGCCAATCGCAAAAGAGTGAGGGCCTGCCATGGTGGCAGGCCCTCACTCTTTGCGATTGCGATGCGCCTGTAACCACGAGGTCACAGGCGCATCGGCATTGCGTTAGAAGCGCAGGAAGGCGCTGAACTGGTAGACACGCGGCTGGTTGGCCTGCGACGTCACCTGGCCAAAGGCCGTGTTGGTGGGGTCGGTGTTCGGCGCGCTGTACACCGGGTGGTTCAGCATGTTCACGCCTTCGGCGCGGAACTGAAGCTGCGTCTCGCGCCACACCGTGAAGTTGCGCTGCAGGCCTGCGTCAAACTGGTTCAGACGGTCCGCACGCAGCGTGCTGAAGCGCAGCGGCATGGTACGAATCTGGTACTGCGCATAGGGAAAGTGCTGGGTGCAGCCTGCCACATTGGTAGCAGTGCAGCCCGTGGTTCCGGTAGTCCAGCCATTGGAGAGATTGGCCCACTTACTCGTGTCAAACCAGTAGCCCGCTGTGTTGGGAACAATGGTCTTTTTGTAGGCTGAACGGCTCCAGGACGAGGTAGTCGGGTTGTTCCCCGCTAAATAGACCGGGTTGTAGCTCGACTGCGTAAAGGAGAGCGGCTGGCCGCTCTGCACCTGGTAAACGCCCTGCACCTGCCAGCCGCTGATCACGTCTGCCACCATGCGGTTGCTGTTAGCCAGGAAGCGACGGCCGCGACCGAAGGGTAGCTGATAGATACCGGACATAGCCAGGCGGAGTGCGCGGTCATTGGTAGAGAGACCGTACCACGGCTTGCTGTCGGAGGCGTTCAGGAACTGCGTGGCATCCAGCGTCTTGGACCAGGTGAAAGCGCCGGTAAACGAAGCGCCATTGCTGAAGCGGCGCACCGTCATAGCCTGGAACGACTGATAGTTGGAGGTTCCGCTATCGTCCCATGCAGTCACCGCGCCAAACTCCGGATAAGGCGCGAGCAAGCCAGCAATGCTGATGTTCTTATTGCCGCCCACGCCAGAGCTGGTCATGCCCGGAGCGTTCTTGTAATAGAACGGGTTGGTCGGCGCGTTCGCCGGGTTCATGGTCAGATACTCGGCGTAGTCGATGTCGTTGGTTTTGGTCGACTCGTACTTCTGCGGAAGCGCGTTGTACTGTCGCTGTACTGGCAGATGCAGGCCATGATTGCCCACGTAGGCGATCATGCCCAGCCAGGCGCCAAACTGGTGCTGAATATCCAGGCTCCAGCGCTCGTTGTAGATGTTCTTGGGATTAGTAAGCTGGAAGCCAACAGCCTGTCCCAGAAAGGTGGCCAGGCCAAGCGAACTGCCGCTCGGCTGCAGGATGCCATTCGGGAAGGGATTCGAAAGTGTGCTCGGAAAAGTCAGGCCGCTATCTGCTGATGCGTTCTGGCTGGTGGCAGCGCTGAAGCCCTGCTGATAGACCAGGAAGGTTGTCGTGGAGCCGCTGTTGCCGCCTGAGGTGTAGAACGAGTTCAACGAGTCATAGAAGGTACCAAAGCCCGCATGCACCACGGTGTTCTCCGTGGGCCGGTACGACAGGCCGACGCGCGGCATCAGGTTGAAGATCTGCGTGTGGTAGAGCTGATGACCAAATCCATTCTGCCCGGCAAAGCGCAGTCCGCCGTTCACCTGGAATGAGCCCGGATTGGGCATCAGAGGGTTCGCCGTAGAGAAACTGCTGTAAATGCCGGCGTAGTTCGCCTGGGCCGCTGCCGCCACCGGGTTGGTCGCCCCAAAGTCAAAGTAGGTGTTGGCCTTCTCATGCCGCTCGGACATAGGCCCCTCATACTCCCAGCGCAAGCCGGCATTGATCACCAGCTTGCCATTCACCTTCCAGTCGTCCTGCAGCCACTCCGCCAGGTAGTTGTCGCGAATGGCCATATCGGCATTGATGGTGATCTTGGAGGTGGTCACGATGCCCGTTTCAAACTGCGCCAGGCTCTGCCCAATGGCCTGGGCGGAGGTGTTGCTGTTGGCCGTGGCATAGCTGCCTGATGAAGAGTAGTCACCGTTGGACTGCGAGGTGGAGCCGCCGTTGGTGTTGTACATGCGGTACTCCACGCCGGCGCGCACAAAGTGGTTGGCAAACTGGTGGCTGATCTGCACCGAGCCCATGGTGATGTCGTCGTGCGAGAGGACGCCGCTATCCGAGTTCAGCGAGGTATAGCCGGTATTGTCGAAGCGCGGGAAGGCATCTGCCGCAGCCGCCATTCCGGTGACGAGATAGCTGGGCATGCCCAGCGTCTCCGGGCCGATCTTGCCCTGCGAGGGCAGCGTGTTCTGGTTGATGAAGCGCGTCCAGGTCACATGTGCGTCCAGCACCGTCGTGGGCGAGAGCGTGTAAGTGTAGCCCAGGGCAACACCACGATTCATGTACGTCAGATTCGTGCCAGAGACCGGGGCAAAGTAGGCATTCTTCCCCTTCTGCAGACGGCGGCTCCACACCAGGTGGCCAAACAGAGCCTGATTGCTCGTCGGATTGTAGTCTTCGCGCGTATCCAGCGCATAGTAGTAGTCCGGCTCAGAGGCAGCGTACGAGAAGTTGTTGCCGCCGTTGGCCGCGCCAGCCACGTTTGGCTTCGGATAGTAGCTCAGAATCTTCTGCGCCAGTGGACTCATATCCGTCACCTGGTTGTTGGCATACGGCGTACGGCACACCTCCGTGCTGCCTGCCTTGCACAGCGTGCCGCTGAGCGGATCGTAGATCTGCCACTTATTGGTTGGTCCGGCAGGGTGCGTGGAATCCAGCGCATACAGTGCCGAAAAATCACCGGTGCGCTCGGCCAGCGTGGGCACCGTGAGCACCTGCACATTGGGGTTGGCGGCGCGGGTGTGCTCGTAGCCAAAGAAGAAGAAGGCCTTGTTGCGCAGAATCGGACCGCCGATGTCGCCGCCCTCGCGCATCCACAGCGGCTTGGCCGCGGCGCTCGAACCCTTGGTTGTCCACGTGTTGGCGTTCAGGCTGGGGTTCTGGTAGTAAGCAAAGGCGCCGCCGTGAAAGCTGTTGGTGCCGGACTTGAGGCTGACGTTGACGAAACCGCCGGAGGAGTGGCCTTCAGTCGCATCGTAGCTGGCCGTCTCCACACGATATTGGTTGATCATCTCCGTCGAAGGCGTGTAGGCAGAAAGACGGATGCGGTTATCCGGCGCTCCGTCCAGTCGGTACTCGATCGAGTTCAAAGCCGAACCGTTCACAGACACGGTGGCCGTACTGCTGTCATAGGTGTGGATGTTCGGATTGACGCCGGAAGGCAGAATTCCCGGCGCCAGCGTCTCCAGCGTAAACGGATTGCCGTAAATCAGGGGCAGCTCCTGAATGCTGCGCTGCTCGACGACCAGACTCTGGTTGGCGGAGTTGGTCGACAGGCTCTCAATTCCCTCACGCACCGTCACTGTCTGGGAACTGGAGCCCACCTTCAGCTGCACATCCTGGCTGCTTGTGGCGTTCACATCCACCACGATGTGAGTGCGGATTACTTTTTCGAAACCGGAGCGGTCCACTGTGAGCGTGTAGATCCCCGGGTTCAAGGCTTGGAAGATGTAGGCGCCGCCGTCATTGCTCTGTGTGGAGAGGACAACACCCGTGGCGTCGTTCTTCAGTTCCACCGCCGTGCCCGGCAGCGCCGCACCCGTGGCGTCTGAAATCTTTCCGGCAACGCTGCCACGATCTGCCTGTGCCCACCCATGAACCGGAAGCATAAGCATCAAAATGACCGCAATCAAAGGCAAATACGACCACTTGCGCGACATATAGCCAAAGCTGGACCGCGCATGGTTTGGTTCTACGAAATTCGACATAGTGGCCTCTCTACGCTCCAGGAGCGCGAAAAGTTAAATCTGGAGGCGAACGCACAGGTTCAGGCTTGCAAGATAGGCGCTTTACGCACAACCTTCCTGTAAATAACCAAGTGGTCTGACCTTTTTTCCAGTATGTTGAGGATTATCACGACAAGCAGCTCGCCTTGTCAACGAAAAATCTAACCTGCGTTAAACAGAAATTTTTACTAGCAATTGGAAATTATTATTAGATAAGAAATATCTATCCCATCTAATTTCATGCGGAAGGAGAGCTTTCCGAATCAATACCAGCCGGCAATAAAATATAAGTCAAACAATACATTGATATTAATTTAAATACCCCATCGAACCGCATAATGGCGGGCGTAACGCAGAGAATTTCCATCCTCTATCCGTTAAAGTCGCATTAGCTACGGTAAAAGATCAGATGAGGGTGCAACTGGATTTAGTCTTATCAAAGCAGCTCATATTACAGATAGAGTGGTTCAACCTGTAAAGGGGAGATACAAGCCCTTATACACAGCGGAAACGCCTCCAGGAGATCCATATTGATCTACTGAAATCGATGCCATATCTGCCAAAGGTCAAGCCATGATCTGCGGAATGCTGCCGTCGGCAAGGGGATCATTTGGCCAGGGAAAGAAACGGAGGAGGGTGGACTCCCTGGGGATATCCACCGTGAACCATGGTACAAGCAGACGCACACAGAACGACCATGCGGTTGCCAGGCCGCAGCTCGCATTACATTCCGGCTGGCTTTGGATTGGCTGGATCGTACTTGGCCACCTGGATGCGCCGGGCCAGGCCTAGCCGGGCCAGCAGCCAGATGCCCCAGAAGTTGGGGTCAATCTCGTACCATTTGAGACCGTGGCGGGCGCTCACAGGGTGGGCATGGTGATTGTTGTGCCAGCCCTCGCCGCCGGTCAGCAGGGCCACCCACCAGTTGTTGCGAGAGTCGTCGCGGGTCTCAAAACGGCGGCTGCCCCAAAGGTGCGTGGCGGAGTTCACCAGCCAGGTGGCGTGCAAGCCCAGCGTCACGCGCAGAAACAGTCCCCAGCACAGCATGCCCACTCCGCTTTGCCAGCCGCCAAAGTACCAGCCGCCGCCCAGCAGAGCAAGGCCGCTCACGGTAAGGGGCAGCCAGTGGTACTTGCTCAGCCACACGTGGAAGCGGTCGCGGGCCAGGTCTGGCGAGTAGCGGGCCAGCGCCTCGGTCTGCGAGTGCAGAGCTGCGCCAAAGAAGATCCAGCCAGTATGCGCCCACCATGCTCCCTCGCGCGGAGTGTGCGGATCGCCCTCCTGGTCGCTGAGCTGGTGATGGACACGGTGCGTGGAAACCCAGAAAATGGGCCCACCCTCCAGCGAGAGCGTGGCGCAAACCGTCATCACATACTCCACCCACTTGGGCACGTAGTATCCGCGGTGCGTCAGCAGCCGGTGATAGCACATGCCGATGCCCACATTAATGGCCAGCACGTAGAGGATGGCCATCACGGCCAGACGCTGCCAGGTAAAGAAGAAAAGTGCAGCCACAGCGCCAATGTGGAAAAAGGCCACCACGGCCACGGTAAGCCAGTTCAGACCCTCACCAGCAGTGGCAGTTCGGCCCATACGAACCTGCTCCCTCGCGGGAACAGCATGCGCCTTGGCGCTGGGTGAGGTTGTTGCAGGAGCAGCGGAGCTGACTTCGGGTTCTGCGGGAACTGCGGTGGTGGTTTCTGCGGATGGAGCGGTCAGTACGGATGCCATTCGTTGCTAAGTCCTTCAAAAAAGTGGCAAGCCTGCCAACTTGTATGCCAATTGTATAAGAGGAAGTCCACAGATTGCCCTGATATTTATTGGAATACAAGCCAATAGCCTGCCGGTTCGCATCCTGTGCAAAGCATTTCCGGCCACTCACTCCCACAGAGCCTCCCCATGAGCTGATGCACCTTCCCTACAGCAATTTTCTCGGTTTATCCGCAATTACGTCCTGATTTTTCCTCATTATCCGCATCATGAACGGCTTTTCGCGGGTCGAGTCGCAGCCTACACTCATCTGATATGGCCTCTATCCCCGATCTGACGCTCGATGCCGGACTGCCCGCGAATCTTGATGCCGAAAAGACCATCCTCGGCGCGATCCTGCTGGACAACGCCGCCCACGCCGAGGCCTCCGGCCAGCTCAGCCCCGACGACTTCTCGCTGGACTCGCACCGCCGCATCTTTCTGCGTATGGGCGAGCTCATCGACGAGCAGAGGCCCGTGGATATTGTCACGCTCTCGCATGAACTGGCCCGCTACAAGGAAGTGGAGGCCGTGGGCGGCGTAGCCTACCTGGCTTCGCTTACGGAGGGCCTGCCCCGCCGCCCGGTCATCGAGGAATACGTCAAGATCGTCAAGGACAAGAGCCTCCTGCGTAAGCTCATGGCCATCTGTTCGGCCGCCATCGCCCGCGCCGCGGACCAGAGCGAGACTGCGCTGGAGGTGCTGGGCGCCGCCGAGATGCAGCTCCTCGAAGTCAGCGAGAAGGGCATGGGCTCGGGCTTTCAGAGCTTGGATCAGATCGTCGCCAACTCCTTTGGCAGCATCGACAATCTCTACCAGCAGAGCCGTGAAATCACCGGCCTTGCCACCGATTTTACTGAGCTGGACCGCATGACCAGTGGCTTCCAGAAAGGTGAACTCATCATCATCGCCGCACGTCCGTCGATGGGTAAAACTGCCTTCTCCATCAATATCTGCCAGAATGCGGCGGTAAATCATGGTGCGGTGGTGGCCGTCTTCAGCCTGGAAATGAGCAAAGAGTCCCTGCTGCGCCGTATGCTGGCCGCTCAGGCCTGGGTGGACCAGCGCAAGTTGCAAACCGGCTTCCTGGGCCGCGAAGATCAGGGCAAGTTGCAAAAGGCTCTGAATGACCTCGTGGAATCGCGGCTCTTCATCGACGACACCGCTGGCATCTCCCTGGCGGAGATGCGTGCCAAGGCCCGCCGCCTGCGCCAGACGGCCGGGCAGCTTGACTTGGTGATGGTGGACTACCTGCAGCTGATGTCGGCCACACTGCCCTCAGCCGGCGGCAAGCGCTATGAGAACCGCACCCAGGAGGTCTCGGCCATCTCCCGCGGCCTGAAGGCGCTGGCCAAGGAGATGGACGTTCCCGTGGTAGCCCTCTCGCAGCTCTCCCGTTCCAGTGAGCGCCGTGGTGAAGACAAGCGCCCCTTGCTGAGCGACCTCCGCGAGTCCGGCTCCATCGAACAGGACGCCGATGTGGTCATGTTCATCCACCGCGAGGCTTACTACAACCGCGATGAGGAGATGTCCGAGTCCGACAAGGCCAAGTCCGAGATCATCATAGCCAAGCAGCGTAACGGCCCGACCGGTACTGTCAACCTCAACTTCATCTCCCGCTTCACCCGCTTCGACAACCCGGACTCGGTGCACGAAGTCTAGAGCCATGTGCCGCCCTGTACGGCGCAAAAATTTATTTGACATCCCACCCGAGTCGGAGCATGATCGTGCAATCGCTCACCGGCACGACCGCTGAACTGACGCAGAAACGCGCCGGCAACCGCACAGTTTTCTCCCCGGATCGCACATGCATCCACTGCGAGCCTGCTCGCTGCCAGGGAGGTTTTCATGTTGCGGTTCAGCTCCTACTCCATCCTTTCCAATCCCATGCCCGGGGGCGGCTACGTCCTCATGAGCGGTCTCAGCGGCTCTATGGATGTAATCGACGACTCGCTGGGCAAGCTGCTGGAAACCACTCTTCCCATCGATCCCGCGCGCGCCGACGACCTGCTGGCCCAGATCGACACCGAGGTGCTCGACCACTGGAAGGAGCAGGGTTACGTCACCAGCCTGACGCCGGAGCAGGAGCGCGCCCAGGTGGTGCAAATTGCCGGCGCCATGCACGACACCATGATGCAGCGGCCCACCTTCATGCTGGTCCCCAATCTAGACTGCAACTACCGCTGCACCTACTGCTTTGAGCGCCCGCTGCAAAATGGCCTGAACGTCCTCAACTCCGCGATCTCGCACCACCGGAACAATGTGGTGATGGACAGCGACACGGTGCGCCAGGCCTACCAAGCCATTGAGCTACTGCAGGCGCAGGCCGGACAAAAGCCCGGCGGCCAGATCATCCTCTACGGCGGCGAACCGCTCGACGTGCGCAATGAGGCCGTGGTGCGGCAGATCGTCGCCACGGGAATCGAGCGCGGCTTCCGGTTCGCCGTGATCACCAACGGCCATCACCTGGACAGCTTTCTCGATCTATTGGGCAAAGGCCGTATCGAGCAGGTGCAGATCTCCATCGATGGGCCCAAGCGCGTGCACGACCGGCGCAGAATCCACCTGGGCAAAGACAGTTCCTACGACACGCTGGTGCGCAACATCAAGCTGGCATTGCAGTCTACCGATGCGGAGATGCAGATTCGCGTTCACATCGACCCATCGAACATCGCATTGTTTGAGGAACTGCTGCAGGCCTTCGTCGCGCTCGGCTGGGTGAACCACCCCCAGGTAGTGATTTACGCAAATACCGTGTATGGCAAAAACCAGGAGGGCGTCGTCATCACCGGTTTTGAAGTGGCTGATCTCGATGATCGCCTCGCCGAACTGGTGCGCCCCTACCGCAACGTTTTCACCAGCGCGCCGGACATTCATGCCACCCGGGCGATGCTGGGCGCATTCACCGAGGGCAGCCGCTTTTCGCTCAAGGGGACCTACTGCACCGCCAACTCCGGCAACTACATCTTCGCGCCCGACGGCGCCATCTACGCCTGCTGGGAGTCGGTCGGCAAGGAGTGCAGCCGGATCGGCTCGTACACCGGCCCGGCGGGGCTCACCCTCGATGAGAAGGCCACGGCCCGCTGGTTCAGCCGCTCCATCGAGTCTCTGCCTGCCTGCCAGCGCTGCCAGTACGCACTGATCTGTGGCGGCGGCTGCGCGCAGTATGCGGAATACAAGACCGGAACCCTCTACTCGCCGTACTGCGACGACTTCCAGCGTGCTTTTCGCAGCACCCTGGCCCATGCCTGCGACCTGCATGTCGCCTCCCTCACCGGGGAGTCAGAGATGCAAACGCTGGCAGCCGCCACCACACCGATGTGAAATGAAAGGAGCCGTATGACCACCAAGTCTGTAACCATCAACCCAAACGCCAAAGCAGTTATGGCGGATGGCAAGATTCTCGATCGTGCCGCCATCCTGTCACAGCTCGGACTCAACCCGGCCACTGCGCCGGATGCGTGGCTGACCGTGGTCGCCTGCGGCGGAAACGCCTCGGCGCTCCATCCCGGCGATGCCCAGCAACTCATCAACCGCGGAGTGCTCACTGCGGGCCATGCCGATCTCGGCCCCGCTCTGGCGCACCTTCGCAAACAATAGTGGATGCCGATGTCTTGAACGCGATTGCGAGAGGCTGCTCACGATGGCTGCTGCGCCACCGGAGTCTCTTTGATCCGGCGCTGGGCGCTATCGACGAGAGCCGTATTACGGCCGCATGCGAACTGGCGCTGCTGGCATGGCTCCTGTTGCGCGACCACAAGTCGTCACGCCTCTCGCATCGCTCACACCTCCCAACGCTTCTGCGCGCGGCACTGGCCTGTGTGCAGCGCTGGCAGCAATCCTCCCCGGTGCAGGCAATCTTTGCCGGCGGACCGATTGAGGCATGGAGCGGCGAGTTGGCGCTTGCAGTTCCCACCCATGCGCCAGCAGACAGGATCACCATGCGCACCAGGGCCAATCTTCCGCGCGTGGATGCTGACCGGCAGTTGGAGTGGTGCTGGTGGTGCATGCAGATCGATCCAGCCGTCCACTGGCAGCAGCAGCTACAGGAGCTGACCCGGCACTTGCTTATCCGTACTCTTGCCAATCCTGGCCCGCTCGTCACGCGCGACGCCTACCGGCTGACTCATCTCATCTTTTATGGCACGGACTTCGGACGCACTGCGCTCCCTGCGGACGGCGCAATGCTTGCCGCCCTGCGCCGTATCCTGCACCGCATGCTGCTGACGCATGCGCACAACCGTGACCTTATCGCCGAGATACTCGTTTCACTTTGCTGCCTGGGCTGGCAAGGCTCGGATGATGCACACTCGGCACTGCACAGTCTGCGCTGCGGCCAGCTTCCGCACGGAGCCTTTGTCGATGCAGATGCTCTCGCGGCCTACCATACCTGCCTGGTCCTGCTCTTGCCCGCCGTCCAGCCGTGCCTCGCCACATCGCAACTACATCGCTCTGAACAGATCGAGCATTCTCTGTGAATGTCTTGCAGACAGATACGCCAGAGCCTGCTGTCGCAAGCCCTGGCGCGTCTACCTGCCCTGCTGGCGCCTGCTGCCGTCAGCTCTTCTTCATGGGTATTCCGTTGGACATCATCGGCGGTCGCTCCGGCAGGATGAGGAAGTTCTGCATCATGCCGGTCTCCTCGTGGGGCAAGATGTGGCAATGCATCACCGTCTTGCCAACCCACTCCTTGAAGCGCATGCGCACCACTGTCTCCGTGTTCTGCGCCACCCAGATGGTGCCCTGAATAGTGCCCGGCGGTTGTGGAATGCCCGCCACAGACATGATCTCCATGTCGTTCACGTGGACGTGAATCGGATGTCCCTCGGTGCCGCCGCGCTCCGCGCTTGGCACCATGAAGTGCCACTGCTCGCACTCACCGCGGGTCACCACGATCGGCGTGGACAGTTCCTCGTAGAGCTGATCATTGATCATGAAGTCGATGCCCACATAGGGATTTGCGACACCCGGGAAGCGCCCGCAGAAGGTGAAGTGCCGCTGGTGCGCAATATCCTTGTCGTGAATCGGCGCATCGCGCGTAATGGGTGGCAGGCTGCGAGGAATCTTCATATCCATCGGCTCGCCCTCCACTTCAATGTAGGCAATCGTCTTCTGTGCGGCATGCAGAAACTGCTCGGTCTGCGCCAGCTGCAGAATCTGATACTTGCCTGGCTTGCCTGCCTTGATCAGAAACTCTGCACGATTAGCCGGAGCCAGGATAGCCTGCGCTGCGTTGTTCACATAACGCCGCAGCCGCGGCTGGTCGTAGTTGTTGCCGTCCATCGCCAGCAGCCACATGTCGTGGCCTTCCACCTGCAACGGAACCATCAGGTCCGAACATGCGTTGAGAAAGCGAAAGCGTGCCACCTCACCCGGTCTCATCTTGTAGGTGAAGGGGGGCAGCTGCGTTCCATTCGGCTCAATGGGATTGGCGCTGTTGTGCGTCTCTTTGTAAAAGGCCTCGCCGTTGAGCAGATAGAAGCGTAAAGCGTAGTCGCCCGTGGTAAACCCATTGCGCAACTGCGGCTGCGGCACAGCCTTTTTGGTCTCCGGATCGTAGATGGTCACCTCGCCGGTGAAGGTCTGCCAGATCGCGTTCTGCTTGGGGTTGTAC
>DAIDGZ010000070.1 GCA_027452125.1 Acidobacteriaceae bacterium
CGCGTCAAGCTGCGCCAGACCTCGCTGCCCGAGGAGATCACCGAGGTGCAGAAGCGCATCAAGTTCATCGTCCACCGCATGGACTCGGCGATTGCCAACCACGAGTTCGAAAAGGCGCGCTTCTACTCGGACGAGGAGCGCAAGGAGCGCGAGAACCTGCGTGCCCTGCGCGATAAGTACCACCTCGACGACTCCGCCGCCGGCATCGTCGGCCGCGAAGACATCGAGGACGTAGTCAGCCGCTGGACTGGCGTCCCCGTAACCAGCATCAAGGAAGAAGAGACGCAGAAGCTCCTGCGCGTTGAGGAAGAGCTGCACAAGCGCGTGATCTCGCAGGAGAAGGCTATCTCCGCCCTCGCCCGCGCGATTCGCCGCTCGAGAGCCGGTCTCAAATCGCCGCACCGCCCCATCGGCAGCTTCCTCTTCCTCGGCCCCACCGGCGTTGGCAAAACCGAGATGGCGCGCACTCTGGCCCAGTTCCTCTTCGGGTCAGACAAGGCGCTCATCCGGTTCGATATGTCGGAGTTCATGGAGAAGCATTCCGTGTCCAAGCTGATCGGTTCGCCTCCGGGCTACGTGGGCTACGAGGAGGGCGGTCAGCTCACCGAGCGCGTCAAGCGTTCGCCCTACTCCGTGGTTCTGTTGGACGAGATCGAGAAGGCGCATCCGGATGTCTTCAACATCCTGCTGCAGGTCTTTGAAGATGGCCAGTTGACTGATGGTCTCGGAAATACGGTGGACTTCAAGAACACCATCCTCATCATGACCTCGAACATCGGCGCACGCCATCTGCAGAAGAAGCAGGGCCTGGGCTTTGTCAGTGAGCGTGAAGATCTGGTGATGGAAAAGGTGGAAGAGCTCGTCAAGCAGGAGGTCAAGAAGACCTTCAACCCCGAGTTCCTCAACCGTCTCGATGAGGTCATCCTCTTCCAGTCGCTCTCCGACGCTGACCTGATCCAGATCGTCGAGCTTCTGGTGCAGCAGCTCAACGCCAACCTGGCCCAGAAGGCCATTAC
Source organism: Acidobacteriaceae bacterium (assembly GCA_027452125.1). Taxonomy (GTDB): domain Bacteria; phylum Acidobacteriota; class Terriglobia; order Terriglobales; family Acidobacteriaceae; genus Telmatobacter. Next base: position 1,017 of record DAIDGZ010000070.1, read on the forward strand.
CATCTCGGTCACGGAAGAAGCCAAGAAGTGGATTCTGGACAAGACGCTCGGTGACCGCAGCTACGGTGCCCGCCCGCTGCGTCGCGCCCTGCAGCGTTACGTCGAGGATCCGCTCTCGGAGGCCCTCATCGCCGGCCAGATCACCGACCGGCCCGCCTTCCTCGAGGTTTACCTCGACGCCAACCAGCTCTTCTACCGCCCCGTGCGGCCAGACGAGGGCACTGGCGAGGACAAGGCAGCCGGCGTACTCCTCTACAGCAACTAACCCCACTTAGCCAGAACGGCAAAGCCCCCGGAACCTGCCGGGGGCTTTGTTTTGCTCGCCTGCACTTCGCTCCCTGAGAAAAAGTAAGCCGATATGTTCCTCAAACCACTGATAGTGAGGTTGAAAGGTAAACTTACGAAAAACTGGATACATCTTCTTGTCTCCTTTTAGAGAAGAGACGAAAACCTTTCTGCATCAAAAGTGCGTATCTCATACCCTCGATTCCCGTAGAAATCTGATTACCTAACAGCTCTTAACTTCGCCTTATCTGTGGGGGATATTCAGGTCATTACGTGTAAAAAGCACGACTCTTCCGCATTCTGCCCATCTTATCGGCGCCAGCGCCTGTTTTAAGCGGCAATGTGCATAACTCACCTGAATAAGGAGTATTGGATCTGCTGGGCCATAGGCTCGTCGTCCCCACCCTCTTCGGATCCCATCTTCCCGGATTGCCCGGCAAGTCACATCTGCCTTTCACCTTCCTATCCATTGAGACAAGAGGGCTGTATCACCTTCCACGCGGATTAACGGTGGGAGATATCACCGTGAATTGACTTGCCCGGGCCTGCTTCTACGAACGATCCTCACTTGTCTCCGGTAATAGCTCAATTGATGCAGCCAAAGAGACACAAAAGGAAATCAGAATGAGATCGATAGCAACTTCAGTATGTGGGCGTCGATCTCTCTGCAACCTAAGTGGGGCTAATCATTTAGAAGCCATTTCGTCGTAGCCCTTCCACAGATACCCGGTGGACGGTAGATGTTCAAAAGGCAAGTTGCTGGAGATAAATGGTTAACAAACAACAGGAAGCTCTGAGTTGCATAACCGGCGCTTCTCAAAACCAAACAAACCGCATCCCCGGTGTACCCCTTGCGCGAACGCTCTTCTTCGCCGCGGCTTTCCCAGGCCGTTTGGGGAATGCACTGTGGCTGCAACTACTCATTCAGGAGGACGCATGCATAGGAAAACTGGTAAATGTTTTCTAGCGCGCAATCTGTATCAATGGAATAAATCCGTGCTGGCAGTCATCGCCATGCTCGGGCTGATTCTGGGCGGATCCGCAGTCTGGGCACAGTCCGGCGCCGGTTCCATCCAGGGCACAATTACTGACGCGACGGGTGCAGTGATTCCCGGCGCCAAGGTAAACGTCGTCAACCAGGCTACGAACGTAGCTGTGAATACCAAAGCCAACGGTGTGGGCTTCTACCAGGTTCCCGGTCTGTTTACCGGCACCTATACGGTGACCATCACGGCACCGAACATGAAGACCTACAAGACCAGGATTCAGCTGCTGGTGAACCAGAACGCGGTGATCAATGCGACGATGACCGCCGGGTCGATTACGCAGCAGGTGCAGGTCTCGGCCAGCACGGTTCAGTTGACCACCACTGACAACGGCACCATCAGCTCCACGCTGGAGAACCAGCGCATCAATCAGTTGCCGATGAACGGCCGCAACATCCTTACCCTCACCGGTGAAACCACTCCCGGCCTGGAAGGCGGCGGTACGCGTGCCAACGGCCTGATGGGCGAGGCGATGGAATATGTGGCCGACGGTGTGCCCCTCACCAATCGCCAGTTCGGCGGCATGATGCAGGGCGTGTCGACGCCCGATCCGGATGCCGTGCAGGAAGTCCAGGTGGACACCACCAATACCAGCGCTCAGTACACCGAGCCCGGTACGGCGGTCATCACCACCAAATCCGGTACCAACCATCTGCATGGCGCCCTCTTTGAGACCGCACGCAACAACGCCATCGGCATCGCCAAGGCCCGTCAGGATCCATCGAACCTGGTCGCACCGAAGTACATCCGTAATGAGTTTGGCATGTCGGCCGGCGGCCCCATCGTTGTGCCGCACGTGTATCACGGCAAGGACAAGAGCTTCTGGTTCATGGCCTATGAGCGGTACTCGCTGGCCAGCGCCGGCAGCAATCTGTTCAGCGTGCCCACGCAGGCCATGCGCAACGGCGACTTCAGCGGCCTTTACCAGCTGGCCAACCCGGTTCAGTTGTATGATCCTGCGACCACCTACAACTCCGGCGCGAACGTCTGCGCGGCCACTGGCAAGCCGAATCCCTATTGCCGTCTGCCCTTTGCCAATAACCAGATTCCTGTGAACCGGGAATCTCCCACCATGAAGATGATCAACGACATTACGCCGTTGCCCAACACCACCTTCAACCCTCTGCTCGAAGCGAACCTCGAGGGGCCGGATGACAACTTCGTGGTGATCCCCACCTGGACCTTCCGTCTGGATCACGTCTTCAACGAGAACAACCGCGCCTATCTGCGTTACAACAGCAATATTGATGTTTCGCACAACCTGCGCAACTACCCGGTGAAGGAGCCGGCGCTGGGCGGTGCGGATGGCTTCCCAGCCAACGCCACCGGCCAGGCCTACAACCCATCGGCGACGTTCGCGGGCGCTCTGGGCTTCACGCACGTCTTCTCGCCTACGTTCTACTCGGAGACGATTCTCAGCAACCAGTGGTTCAGCCAGCACAATTACGCCGGCGGCACTCCGTTTGCCAACTTCGAAGCCAAGCTGGGCCTGCCCAACAACTTCGGCGAGGGCGGCTTCCCGCGCTTCGGTGAGAACGGCAGCCGGTTGATCAACCCGATTGATGGCACGCAGTTCATCTACGGCCTCAGCCAGTTGGTCACCAACCTGGACGAGAACCTGACCAAGACCATCGGACGGCACCAGTTGCAGTTCGGCGGCCGCTATCGCCATGAGCGCTTCGGCTATCTGCCGGACGAGCATGCCGACGATGTGCAGTTCAGCTCGCAGGCAACCGGCATGTACAACCCATCCACCGGCTCCAGCTACGGGCAGTTGCCGGGCTATGGTAACCAGAACGGCGACGCCTTCCTGGGCGCGGCCAACTTCTACGCGGTGAACCTCCAGCCGCCGTATGAGCACTTCCACGACATGGAGTTCGATGCCTACTTCCAGGACAACTACCATGTCACGCAGAACCTGACCCTGAACCTGGGTCTGCGCTGGGAATCGCATCCAGCCACCTGGCTGAAGTACGGCACCATGGAAGCCTTCGACCTGAAGAACCATGCCTTGGTCCTGGCCAGCACGCCGCAGCAACTCATCGCTGCGCACTTCACCACGCAGCCGATCATCACCAACATGCAGAACATCGGCGTCAAGTTCGAGACGCCGGCGCAGGCAGGCTTGCCCAGCAAGCTGGCCTATGACTACAACCTGAACTTCAGCCCCCGTCTGGGCTTTGCCTGGCAGCCCTTCGGCGGCCGTCACGGCACGGTGATCCGCGGCGCCTATGGGCGTTACATCTATCCCATCCCCGTCCGCACCACCTACAAGAACATCGCCCAGAACCGGCCCTACAGCTCGGGTTACGAGCAGAGCTACAGCAGCCCGACGCAATCTCCGGATGGTCTGCCCAACTATCTGCTGCGCAATCCGCAGTCTGTGGTCATGGGCGTCAACAGCACCAACGTGGTGGATACCACCTCAACCACCGCCTTCCTGCCGGGCATCACCGTGTACACGCTGAATCCCAAGCAGCCACCGGACTTCGTGACCGAGAGCAACTTCACCGTGGAGCAGCCCCTCAAGGGCAACTCCGTGCTGCGTCTCACCTGGCTGTGGACGCACGGCAGCAACCTCGACCAGGAGTACTTCTACAACAACCATCCCTCCGGCTACGTGTGGGAGATCGTCAATGGCATCATTCCGCCGCAGGGCAAGGTGATCGGTTCATCCACTTATGCCTCCACGGCGACTGGTCCCTATGACAACACCACCTGGGGCGGCAACACCCTGGATCAGAAGAGCGGCTGGTCGAATGACAACGCCTTCCAGGCCAACTACCAGCGTCTGTTCCATCATGGCGTGGCCTACCAGATCTTCTATGTTTGGTCGAAGCCCTTCCGCGTAGGCGGCAACTACTTCCGCGATGGCACGCTCTACACCGCGCAGAACTATGCCAACTCCGGACAGGGAACCTTCACCCCGGTAGCCAACTCCAGCCCAATCACCGCCCCCAACATGCCTCCGCCGCGTCCGGCTGGCATTGCCTCCTATGCCTACTGGCATAAGCTGGATGTCTATCAGGACTATCAGCTTGACACTGCGATTCCGTTGCACCACATCCAGTTCAACGGCATCGTGGACCTGCCCTTCGGGCGTGGCAAGCGCTTCTTTGCCAACTCTAACCGCTTCATGGATGAGCTGATCGGCGGCTTCCAGGTTGCCGGCGACGGCAGCGTCGCTTCGCAGACCTTCCAGGTCTCTAGCGGCAATTGGGGACCGCATAACCCGATCAAGGTCTACAAGCACGGCGCCAAGGTTGCCGACTGCCGCTCGAATGGCCAGTGCATTGAGGCCTATGAGTGGTTCAACGGTTACATCTCTCCTGCCAATCTGCCGAGCAGCGGCTGCCCTACGGTTGTCACTGGCCTGCCGACGGGCTGGACTCCGTATGAACAGCCGATCAATACCGACTACAACCCCACAACACCGTGTGGCAAAGCAGCGGATAAGTACTACAACACCAACAAGGTGCAGATGAACCTGCTCAACGCTGCTACGGATATCCAGGACTACTCGCCTGGTCCTCGCAACGTTGATCCCTATGGCAAGACCTTCCTGAATGGACCGTTCAACTACACAGTTGATCTTTCGGTCTTCAAGGTCTTCCCCATCACCGAATCCACCCGCCTGCGCTTTAACGTGGACGCCTTCAATGCGTTGAACGTGCAGGGATACAACAACCCGAGCAGCTCGGACGGTATCGAGAATATGCGTACATCGCATAACACGCCCCGTCAGCTCCAGCTCACCCTCCGGCTTGAGTTCTAGACGTCAACTTGAGGTGAAATACAAGAAAGCCCCGGCTGGTCTTCCAGCCGGGGCTTTCCTGTGTGCGGAACTTCTGCTTACAGCTTACTCAGTAGCTTTGGCAAAGGCATCTGCTTCACGGTTCAATTCGCCAGCCGTTGCGCTACGCGGGTAGAAGGAGACGCGATAGCGGAAGGTTGCGGTTTGCCCTTTCTCCAACGTGTAGTTATAGGCCGGCTGCGCGCGGTCAAAGTTATCGCGGCCCAGCGGATTGGCAGCGAACAGTCCGTAGTCGCGTGCATGCCAGTAAGTCGGATATCCGGGATTGCCGGGATGATCGAAGATGGCAATCGTCGCCACATCGCTGCCCTTATGCCCGGTAAGAGCGCACCAGCGGCCGCGCGTCCCCCATGCGGCGTCGCCCTTGGCGCCTTCGCTGGTCAGATACACGCCGCTGGCATCCGGCGAGGCGCCGCTCACCTTGGTTTCAATGCCGTTGGCGTCACGGAAGACGCCGCCCTTCGCCGTGGGCGACTCAAGCCAACTTGCGACGCGCAGGCCCAGCAGCCCGTCCTTGTCATCGTGAAACACCACCTTATCCAGCGCGTGCAGCGTAGCCACGCGGTCAATGGTGCGTACGCCATTATGATTGGCAAAGACGAAATGCGTAGTCTCTTCGATGATCGGCTTGCCGGTGCCGTCGATCCACGTGGACTCCGTAACCAGCGTGCCGCGGTGCGCACCGCTTGAATAAGACACGATTTTGTCAAAGCGGATGGAACCCATCTTCGGCCGACGTGCCGCAGGGATCGCGTCGGAGTTATTCCAGAAATCAAAGTCATTCACGTTGCTGTAGTTGAACCACAGGCCCACGTGATGCGGATGATCGGTACGTTCGCCCGGGCGCGGCTCCAGCGGAAAGCCGCGGGTAAGCGTCATCCCATTCGCATCCACAATCGGATACAGAACCGGCTTTTTGACCTCCGTAGGCCAGATGTATGAGGTGAATGGCTTGCCATCCACCGTGATGTCCACCCGACGCTGTGCTGCATCGGGTGTCACCTTCACCCCGCTCCCTGCCGGCGCGGGCGCGGCGTGGGCGCCCGCAGCAAGCAGAGCGCCCGCGGCGAGCAATGTAGAGGCTGTGCGCTTAAGCATAGACCTTGCCTCCCACCATCACCTGCTGTGTCTTATCGTCGAAGGTCACGCGCTCGCCCGTCTGGATCGCTGCAATGTTCATGCACAAAGCCACGGAGTGTGCATAGCCTGCCTCGATCGACGCATTGGGTGTCTTACGCGAGCGTACACACTCCATCCAGTTGCGCATGTTGGCGCTGGTCATCGGATCACCGTGCGTATCGGCGTCCGTAGCCATCGTCTCCACCTTGTCCATCAGGGAGAAACTGGGCAGCAGGTTCGCCTTCATGTTCATCTCGGCGGCACTCTTCGCGGTCAACCCACCCGTGGGGGTTACTGTTTGCTTTGACATGTCGAGCATGCCGCCGTTGGAGTAGTAAAGCTCCTTCACTCCGCCGGCCGAGTTGGTGAAGCGCGAGGTGTATTGCACCTGGAAGCCCTTGGTGAGATCATCCAGCGGGCCATAGTCAAAAACCGCGGTCATGGTGTCCCAGTTCTTGCGTCCGTCCTTCCACAGGTAGATGCCGCCATTGGCCACGCAGGAGCGCGGATGCGGCAGGCCCGTGAACCAGTGCACGGTGTCGATCTGGTGGACCAGCCATTGATCGGGAATGCCCGAAGAGTACGGCCAGAACAGGCGGAACTCGAGGTACTTGCGCGCGTCAAACGGCTCGTAGGGACGATTCAGGAGGTAGCGCTTCCAATCCGTATCCTGCTCTTTCAGCAACGGCACCACGTCGGGCCTGCGCCAGCGTCCCGGCTGGTTCACGTTCCAGGTCATCTCCACCATCACAATGTCGCCGAACTTGCCGGACTTGATGTACTCCGCAGCCTTCATGTAGCTGGGCGTGGAGCGGCGTTGCGTGCCAACCTGCACAATGCGCCCAGTCTTCTTCACAGCGGCAAGAAACTTCCGTGCATCGTCCATGGTGTGCGCAGTGGGTTTTTCCACGTAGGCGTCACGTCCCGCTTCCACTGCCTCTACGCCATGCAGCGCGTGTTGAAAGTCTGCCGTGGCGATGAGGACTGCATCCACATCCTTGCGCGCGTAGAGTTCGTCGTTGTTGCGTACGGGATCGACCGGGTCGTTGGTCCCGCTCATCTTCCGAATGTAGGCGGAGCCCTCCTCGCGGCGGCGGTTCCAGATGTCGGATACTGCAACGATCTGGAAGTTGAGTTCCTTGGCGTGCTGGAAGAAGGCAGGCAGATCGCCCGTCCGCATGCGGTCGCCGAAGCCCACCACGCCAACCTTGACGCGGTCATTGGCGCCGGGAACTGCGCCGTAGCTGCGTGCGCTCATGGAGAATGCTGTGGCGGCGGCAGCCGCGCCCGTGGTCTTTAGGAAATCCCTGCGAGTGTTCGCTGGCTCTGTCATGAATCAGTCCTCATTGCGTTGGTAGTGAATGTGCGGAGCGCGGAGGGTATTTGAAGCCCTGCATCCGCGCCGGCAAGATTTGGCGCGGCTGCGAGGCCTTCCGCCGCCGAGAGCAACATGGTCAGACCACAAGCCTGCTGCTGTCAAGAGAGAAACATCTTCTGAAGCGACAAATACCTGACATAGACTGCAAGCTTCCTAAACCGCAGCAGACAATCGGCAGCATCGTGAAAAAAAACGGCCTGCCCAGAGGAAGGGCAGGCCGTGCAGTTTGCCGCGTATCGATCAGAACGTGAACTTGACAGCGCCCTGGAAGATTCTGGCCTGTCCGGCTGAGGATATCTGTCCGAAGGTCTTCGAATTCAGGCCTGCATTTGGATTCCCGAAGTTGGGATGGTTGAGTACATTGAATGCTTCCAGACGCAGAGCCAGATCCATACTTTCTCTGAGCGGGAAGATACGAGAAAGCTGTGAATCGATATCGAAGTAGTTGGGGCCGCGGAACGAGTTTCTGCTGATGTTGCCGTAAGTGCCCGCTGCCGCGCAACCGGCGGTTACGTTGTTAGGGCAGATCTCGGAAAAAGCCGCGGGATTGAGGTATTCCCGGGTCCCTTCGGTCGAGACCTGGCGGATGCTTACCTTGTTGTAGGGGTTGACTCCTGCTACCAGATTCGGCCGGTCGTGGCCTACATCGGTCAGCGAATTGTCAGCGCCCGCTGTGACGGTCACAGGAGAGCCGCTTCTGATCTGTACCAGTGGTGCAAGCTCCCAATCATTGATGATCGATCGGGTCAGGCGGTTGACATTGTGGAAGTGAGACCTGGTCACTAGCGTCATGTTGATGATGTGGCGATAGTCTGAGCCACACGGGCCATAATCGAGCGCAGGATTGTTGGGATTTTCGAGGCTCGTTCCCGCCAGATCGCCCTGCGCATCCTCCAGGTCCATGCAGCGCGACCAGGTCCAGTTGGCCAGCAGGCTGAATGTGTCAGACAAGCGGTGCTGGATGCTGCTGATCAGGCCGTTGTAGTTGGCCATGCCAGAGTCGCCCACCAGCGACGAACCGCCCCCTCCGCCTTCGATCTGGTTACCCTGCAGAGGATTCAGCGTGGTCAGATAGAAACGCGATTGCTGGTTCTTGGTGGTGGAGCAGGGAGTACCCGGCGCGCCGGGCTTGGCAGCGGCAGGTCCCGTCATGACGATGCCCGAACAACCTGTCCCGTTCGGACCCCAGACGCCAGGAATATATACCGCTGTGCTGAGTGGAAGCCCCAGGGGAGCATGTCGGGTTGCGTTGCCGATGTAGTCGAGTTGTGCCTGCCATGCGTGTGGGAAGTCGTGCTGCACGCTCAGTGTCCACTGGATCGTATACGCCGCATGGAACTGCGGAGGCATCACAATGTACTGCGACTGTGGAAAGAACTGGGCCTGTGATGGCGTCGGCACTGAAGGTTGAGGGAACGGGTTGGTTGTGATGGACCCGCTGGCCCAGGGAGCTGCAAAACTCATCGGACCAGACGACGATGTTTGTTCGTTGCTGATGGCCGTCGCAAACGGCGGATTCTGCTGGTTACGCTGAGCCGTGAAAAAGTTGGGATTGTCGTAGGCCAGTTCGGTGCCTGCGCGAACAACAGTCTTTCCGTCGCCGCTGGGATCAAAAGCCATGCTCAGGTTGGGAGAGAACTGCCACGGAGAGCTCTTGGTAAAGGTTTTGGGAACGCCCTTGTCGCCATAAAACAGAATGCCGGCAGGAGCATTGGGATAGACGCCGCTGACCCTGTTGGCCAGGAAGTCTGCCATGTTGAAGACAGCGCCGCGATTGAAATAGTCGTGCGGCATGAAGTTCGGGTTCCAGCGCAGGCCGCCAACTATCGTTAGCCGTGGCGTCGCGTGATAGGTGTCCTGAACGTAAAGGCTGGGGATGGGGCCACGCAGCGCGTTCTGCTGCTGCTTGCTTTGCTGGAATGCGCTCATCGTGCCCATCAGGAAGTCCAGCGTCTCATCACCCACCGTGCTGCCGCCATTCGGACCGCTTCCGCTGTAAGTGCCGTTGAAGCTGAAGACACCGTTGGACTCGTACTGGTTGCCAATGTTGAGCTGGTTCTGCACCCACTGGCCGCCAAAGAGCACCTGGTGCTTGCCGTGTACCCAGGTCACGTCATCTTCAAAGGAAAGCGTGTTGTCGTTAAAGTGAGCTACAGAGTTGATGCCGCCGCCCATCGTGAATTTGCCCGTGCGCAGATACAGGCCATTCTTCACCGCCTGATACATGTTCACACCGAGTGTGTTGGCATTGATGTCATTCGGTGCATAACCACGATTGTCCACGCGGCGCATGATGGAGATATGTGCAGCGTTTACCAGGTTCGGTGTAAACGTGTATGCATCTCCCAGCGTGAAGTTCTGCACGCGCTGAATCACGCCATACTGCGTGGTAACTAGGATGTTGTTGGGGAAGAAATACGCCGGATCCTGATAACCATCGATGAAATAGCGGCCATACAGGTTGTGCTTTGGGCTAATCGTCCAGTCCACACGGGTCACAAACTGGTTGTCGGTAATCTTGTTCGGAATCGAATATGAAACAAGGCCGCATCCCAGAGTATCGAAGGCTGGATCGATAGCCGGGAGATACTTCTGCAATGCGAGCGACTGCGAAAGATACGACGGCTTCGTAGCATATACGTTCCCAGGCAGAGGATTGCCCGTCAGGGGATCGACGAGTTGGATCGGCTTATGGTTCGATGCGCAGCCGTTGCTGTTCGCGACGCCGGGTACGCCATCTGTCACGGAATAGTCGCCGGCCAGGTTGGCTGCGGTCGGAACATAGGCCTCTTTATTCGACTGCCCTTGTGTTTGATAGTGCCGCTGATAGCCAGCAAAGGCAAACAGTTTGTCGCGTTTGATCGGACCGCCAATCGTCCCGCCGAACTCATCCTGATGCAGCACGTCGGGCTTCGTTGAGAAAAAATTGGTGGCGTCGATGTAGTTGTTGCGGATGAATTCGAAGGCCGAGCCGTGGTACTGGTTGGTGCCGGACTTGGTCACCACGTTCACCATGCCTCCCACGTGGCCGCCATCCTGGGCGCCCAGAGCAGTGGACTCCACGCTGAACTGGCTCACCGCGTCGGGGAAGGGATAGGGAAGATTCCCGTTGACCATGTAGTCCTGGTTGTCGCCGCCATCCAGCCGCCACAGCGTCGTGTTGCCGCCGCCTCCTGCAATGGAGATGGAGATGGTCTGATACGACGACTTGCTGCCCGCAATGTCGTTGTTTGGCGCCGGCGCATTGCCGCCCGAGAGCTTGATCAGATCAGTCATTCTGCGACCATTGAGGGGCATGGCCGTCATCTCATTCTGATCGATGGTCTGCTTGAAGGTGGCATCCTCGGTCTGCAAGGCTAGGCCGTTGGCTTCTACTTCCACCTTGACATCTGCGTTGCCGATAGTGAGAGTCGGGTTGACTGAAATGCTGCTGCCGACTTCCAGAACAATCTTGTTCTGCACGTAGGTCTTGAAGCCAGGGGCCGCAACACTGACATCGTAGGTTCCTACCGGGAGGCCGGGAAGAACATAGACCCCTGCGCTGCTGGTTTGTGTGGTGTGTTGTACCTTGGTGGCCTCATTGGTTGCGGTTACGGTTGCATTGGTGATTACCGCACCGGTGGCATCCGCCACAGTTCCCTGGATGTTTGCGGTACCGGCAATCTGCGCCCTTGCGCCGGTTGACAGCAGGAGTAAAGTTGCGCACCAGAAGAACATAGCCCAGCGGGCTGCTCTTCCACAGGCAGCAAAATACTTGCCCTTCATTTGAGCCTCCTAGTTAATTGCGTTTAGTCGAAATTGCGCTAGCTTACTGGGATACATACAAGCGTGGTCAGACCACATGGCTTGCTCGCAGAATATTTTCAAATGCCTGAAACGATTGTCAAGTAATAAATGAAAATTAGTTCTCTCCGGGAAAATCGAATCGGGGCAAGACCGCCTGCCTCGCCATCACCAGCACGCCGCTTCTCCGAGCCCGGCTCAGATACAATCCCACTCAGCAACGGGTTGCACAGGATGTCGTCATGCCGAGATTGCATCGCCGGGAGTTCCTCAAGAATCTTGCGCTCGTTCTTGCCGTCAGGGGGCTGCACGCACAGCCTTTGCCACCGCGACAGATTGTCCCCGGTGTCTGGTTCCTTGAGGGCGATGCCTCAAAAGGATACTGCAACAACATCCTCATCGAGATGCGCGATTACCTGGTCCTTGTCGATGCGAACTATCCAGGCCGTGCGCATGAGTTGCTGCAGATCATTCCCACCATCTCGCGCAAGCCATTGCGTTGGGTCTTCGACACCCACGCCCACCGCGATCATGCCTATGGCAATTCCGTATGGACGCATGCAGGTGCAACAACGCTGGCCTATAAGAGCGTGGTGGACGAGATGAATCGCTGGGAGCCGGAACGCTGGCGCGCCACTGCGGCGATTCGTCCCGACGTCCGTGCGACAGGTGAGCAGGATGTGCAGCGGCCAGAGGCAGTCTTTGACGGACCGCGCTTCACCCTGAATGATCCCGGCGCGGATGGCCGAGTGATCGAGTTTCTGTTTCTGGGCTGGGCGCACACGCCGGGCGATGGTTTTGTCTGGCTGCCCAAAGAGCGCGTCCTGTGCACGGGCGATGCGGCCGTGAATGGTCCGCGTAACAAGCTCTTCGATGCCTGGATCACCAACTGGCCGCGCGTCCTCGACAGGGCCTTGGCTCTTCAGCCGCTGCACGTACTTCCCGGGCATGGCTCCTCTGGAGGGGCTGAGATTCTGACGGGCCAGCGCGATTTCCTGCTCAACCTGATGCGCGGCGTGAAGGCGCAAGCCATGCAGGGCCTCAAGCCTGACCAGATGCACATCCACATGAAGGGCCCAGCGGCAAATTGGGTGCCCACGAATCCCACGTCCTGGCGCCAGGACATCGAAACAGCCGCTCTTGAGATCGAATCAGGCAAACCTGCCGGAGCCAATCCGCACGTGTGGAAGTAAACGGCTCAGTACCTTGTCCCTAAAATAAAAAAGCCTCGCCAGCCCTGAATGCGGGCCAGCGAGGCTGTTGTGGCGCGCTTGTTTAGAAGTGGACCTTGATAGCTCCCTGGAAGACTCTGGCATCACCAGTGCCGGAGATCTGGCCGAAGGTGGACGAGGTCAGGGTAGAGGTGGGGTTATTGAAGTTGGGGTGGTTGATCATGTTGAAGGCTTCCAGACGAAGATCCATTCCCAACTGCTCACGGAACATGAAGGTTCTGGAGAGCTGTGCGTCGAGTTGGAAGTCCTTCGGACCGCGGAAAGAGTTGCGGCTGATGTTGCCGTAGGTGCCTGCAGCTGCGCAGCCAGCGGTTACGTTGTTGGGGCAAACCTGCGCAAAGGCGGTAGGATCGAGGTATTCACGATTGCTTTGTCCACTGCCGCTGCGCATGGTTACCTTGTGATAAGGATTTGCGCCGGCGATCAGATTCGGGCGATCGTGACCTACATCAGTCAGTGAGTTGTCCGCACCGGCAGCGACAGTGAAGGGCGCGCCGCTGGCAATGTGCAGAAGAGGCGCCAGTTCCCAACCGTTCACAACCAGCTTTTCCATCCGGTTCATGCCGCTAAAGTGGCTGCTCGCCACCAGGGACATGTTGACGATGTGGCGATAATCCGAGCCGCACGGACCGTAGTCCATGCCCGGATTGTAAGGATTCTCCAGCGAGGTGCCGGCCTGGTCGCCAGACGCATCTGCAATGTTCATGCAGCGTGCCCAGGTCCAGTTGGTCATCATGCTGAAGGTGGAAGAAAGGCGATGCTGTAAGCTCGCTACTAATCCGTTGTAGTTGCCCATGCCGCCATAGGCAACCAGCGATGAGCCGCCACCGCCACCCTGGTACTGATTACCCTGCTGTGGATTCTGGGTGGTCAGATAGAAGCGCGAGGTCTGGTTCTTGGTGGTGGAGCACGGAGTGCCAGGCGCACCGGGCTTCACCGCGGCTGGCCCGGTCGTCACGATGCCCGCACAGCCAGTGCCGTTCGCTCCCCATACACCGGGGACGTACACGGCCGGGCTAAGCGGCAGCGCGAGAGGCGCATGGCGGGTAGCGTTGCCGATGTAGTCCAACTGCGCCTGCCAGCCATGCGCAAAGTCATGCTGCACGCTCATCGTCCACTGCATCGTGTACGACGCAAGGAAGTGCGACGGCATCATGATGTACTGCGACTGCGCAAAGAACTGCGCCTGTGAGGGCGTAGGGATTGCGGGTTGTGGGAACGGGCTGGTGGTGATGGCTCCCGAAGACCAGGGAGCGCTGAAGCTCAGCGGACCCGAGCTCGAAGTCTGGAAATTGCTGATAGCCGTCGCAAACGGCGGGTTCTGCTGGTTACGCTGGCTGGTGAAGAAGCTGGGGTTGTCATAGGCCAGTTCGGCGCCAGCCCGGATCACCGTCTTGCCGTCGCCAACTGGATCGAAGGACAAGCCGAAGTTGGGCATGAACTGCCAGGGCGAGTTCTTGGTGAAGCTACGGGTAACGCCCTTGTCACCGTAGTAGAGAATGCCGGCCGGCGCATTCGGATAGACCGTGCTCACCGTGTTCGACATGAAGTTGGCCATGTTGAATTCAACACCACGATTGAAGTAGTCGTGGGGCATGAAGTTCGGATTCCAGCGCACCCCGCCCGTCAGTGTCAACTTCGGGCTGGCATGATACGTGTCCTGGAGGTATAGGCTGGGGATCGGTCCACGCAGTGCGTTCTGGGACTGCTTGCTCTGCTGGAAGGCGCTCAGTGTGCCCATCAGAAAGTCCAGGCTCTGATCGCCTATGGTGCTTCCGCCATTAGGACCGCTTCCGCTGTATTGGCCGTTGAAGGAGAAGTTACCGTTGCCTTCATACACATTGCCAATGTTGAGCTGGTTCTGCACCCACTCGCCGCCAAACATCACCTGATGCTTGCCGTGCACCCAGGTCACATCGTCTTCAATCGAAAGTGTGTTGTCGTTGAAGTGGGAGACTGAGTTGAGACCGCCGCCGATGCTGAACTTGCCAGTGGATATCTGCAGACCATTGGGCACCATTTGGTAGAGTTGCACGCCCAGCGTTGCCGCATTGATGTCGTTATTGGCATAACCGCGATGGTCGACGCGCCGCAGAATGGTCAGGTGCGCGGAGTTTACCAGATGTGGGCTGAAGACGTAGGCATCGCCCAGCGTACCTGTCAACACACTTTCCTGGTTACCCGACTGCGTGGTGACCAGAATGTTGTTCGGGAAGAAGTAGGCAGGCGAATTGTACTTGTCCCACAAAACACGAACGTAGATGTTTTGCTTGGGACTTACCGTCCAGTCCACGCGCGAAACGACCTGATCATCCGAGACCGCCAGAGGAATGGAGTACGAGACCAGGCCGCAGCCCAGCGTATCGACAGCAGGATCGATCGCGGGCAGATACTTCTCAAGCGCCAGCGCCTGCGGATTGTACTTTGGCGTGGACGAATACTTATTTCCTACCAGAGGTGTACCCGTGAGCGGATCTACCAGATTCCGTGTCTTGCCGCCGGAGATACAGTTTGGACCATCCGTTACGGAGTAGTCACCGGCGAGGTTCGCCGCTGTGGGAACATAGGCCTGTTTGTCTGCCTGTGCTTGCGTCTGACGAAGATGCTGGTAACCTCCAAAGGCAAACAGCTTATTGTGCATGATGGGGCCGCCCAGTGTGCCGCCAAATTCATTCTGGTGCAGTTGGTCCGGTTTGCTGGAGAAGAAGTTCGTTGCATCGATGTAGTTGTTGCGGATGAACTCGAAGGCTGAACCGTGGACTTGGTTGGTTCCCGAGCGGGTCACCACGTTGACCATGCCTCCGGTGTGGCCGCCATCCTGCGCGCCCAGCGCCGTCGATTCCACAGAGAACTGGCTCACCGCATCCGGGAAGGGATAGGGAAGGTTGCCATTGGCCATGTAGTCCTGGTTGTCGCCGCCGTCCAGCCGCCACAGCGTGGTGTTGCCGCCGCCGCCCGCGATGGAGACGGAGATGGTCGCGTAGGAGTACTTGCTGCCGGTGAAGTCGCCACCGGGTGCCTTGTTGGAGCCGCCAGACAGGTTGATCAAGTCCGTCATTTGACGGCCGTTTAGCGGCATCTCGGTTACGGCCTTCTGGTCGATGGTCTGCTTGAAGGTCGCATCTTCAGTCTGCAGAGCCAGACCTTCAGCCTCGACCTCGATCTTCACATCGGCGTTACCGATCTTGAGGTTGGGGTTGATGGAGATGCTGCTGCCTACCTCAAGAACAATCTTGGTCTGCACATAGGTCTGGAAGCCTGAGGCGGAAACGCTCAGGTCGTAGGTCCCAATGGGCAGGCCCGGAAAGACATACACGCCCGCATTGCTTGTCTGCGTGGCGTGTGCAACGTGGGTAGCCTCATTGGTTGCGGTTACGTTTGCGTTGGCGATTACAGCTCCCGTTGCATCGGCCACAGTGCCCTGGATGCTGCCGGTACCGGCGATTTGCGACATTGCCCTGGGGATGAACAGGAGAAAAGCCGCACTGCAAAAGAGTGCTGCCCAATAGACAGTGCTCCCCTGCGGTCTCATGCGAAATAGTCTCATTCGAGCCTCCGAAATACAGCTGCGCGTCGAACGTCTGGTTCCACTTATCTAGCGTTCTTGCGGGAAATAAAGGTCCGACCACGTAGGCTGATGAGGAATACTTTCAGGTGTGATAAATGATTGTCAATCACTAAGTGAGACAAATGTTAGAAAAGTGTGAGTATGACAGTAAAGTAATCCATGAAGCTAGTTGAATGCTCTTCCCGGCAGTAGGATAGGCCAAAGCGAAAAGTCTGGGGCGCGAAAATTTAATCCTCGTTATGTCATTAGTTCACAACAGATTGACTGTGCTTCAGCGCTCTTGCTGGGCTGACCACCGCCTCTCCAGTGGCCGCCTTTCTTCAGCCTGCATCCTCGATCTGTGCTGTAACGTTAACTTAGTTATGCAGGCGATAAAAGTGTTAGAAGCTCTTGTCAAATCTTGTGTGTCTTACCCAAACAGGTCAGAACTTTGTCGTAAAAATATCGCCCTGAGCAGCAAGACCGCAGCGCCTTCTTTGGCGGCTCCGTGTGTGCCGTCTGCTGCGCACCGGTAGCACCGATGGAGCAATTGTGGTTCTTGGCTTGTCTTGAACTAAAGTTTGAGGAAGGCTTGAGAAGGAATTCCGTGGGCCGTGCTCAGGCGCCTGCTGGCATCCGAATGGACTCGAGGGCCTGAGCCAGATCCCGGGCCAGGGCATTCTGCACATCGTCCGACAGCTTGGCGCCTTCCCGCGTCAGGTAGAAGACGTCGATTGCCGTCTCTCCCTCAGTGTCGATGAGGGCAACCTCGATGTTGCACTGATGCTCGGAGAAGACCAGCGCGATCTCCCGCAGCAGTCCGGGAACATCCTGCGCCACCACCTGGAGCAGCGTGGAGTGCGTGGACGATTCGTTATCGAACTCCAGCCGGGTAGTTACCTCCACCTTTAAGCTGCCCGCGTGCCGGGCATGGCTCCGCGCCGCCAGTAGCTGTTCCACGGATGCACGCTGCGCCACTACGTCGTGGAGGTTGGCGACAAAGCGTTCCTTCTCCCCGGGATTCAGCTCAATCGTGCGGAAGACGTCAGTGAAGTGGAAGCTGTCGACGATGATTCCGGCATCGTTAGAGAAGGCGCCGGCGCGGACAATGTTCATGCCCCAGGCCGCCAGTGCTCCGGCCACGTCGGCAAACAGCCGCGTGCGGTCCTTGGTGATGACCGTCAGATCGAAGAGCTGCCGGCTGGGACGCAGGTCAAGCTGCACAGGATCGCTGTCCAGGTTTAGCGCCATCAGGAAGTGATTGCGAATCTGCTCCGGCAGCCGCGTCTGCAGATACCGCTGCGGCAAGCCTTCAAGGAATTGCTTCAAGGCATCGGCCTGCGCAGGGGGCACCATGGAGCGGATACGGTTCAGCAGCGTTGGATCGATCGCCGCATGATACCGGGTCTCGTCCACTGAGCGGTCAAGGTGGTTTGCCGTGGCCATGTAGAGCTGCCACAGGTTCTCTGCCTTCCAGGGAGTTAGCGCGTCGGGATTCACGGCCTTGATGTCCGCAAACGTCATCAATGTCAGCATCTTCAGCAACTGCGGACTGCTCACCTTCTCTGCGAAGGTCCGTACGTTGTCCTGGTCAAAGATATCCCTGCGCAGAGCCTGCGACATATCCAGATGCAGGCGGATCAGTTTGAGCACGGTCTCTCGCTCTTCCGCATCGAAGTCCAGCCTGGCCAGGAAGCTATCCGCCAGTTCGACGCTCTGGATGGCGTGTTCCCCGGTGCGGCGCGCTTTGCCAATGTCATGCAGCAGCAGAGACAGCAGGAAGAGGTCCAGCCGGTCGATCTCGGGCAGGATCTGGCTCAACCGCTGCTCAAAGTCATGCGTGGGCTGGCGCAGGCCATGCACGTTATCGATGGCCAGGAAGGTGTGCTCATCCACCGTGTAGCGGTGGTAGCTGTCGCGGATCACCAGCGCGTCAATCCCATGGAACTCGGGGATGAGCATCTCCAGCACGCCCAGCGCGTGCATGGTGCGCAGCGCGTGTGCCGCATGCGGCCCCAGCAACACCTCGCGCAGCGCATTCCACAAGTAAGGTCCCTCGGGGATGCGGATGGCCAGCACGGGCAGCGCATCGGCAATGCGGTCTTCTGCCGCCTGTGACAGCGTGTAGCCGTGGGTAGCCATCAGCGAAAAGATGCGCAGGATGACCGTAGTGTCGTTGAACTGCGCCCCCGGCTGAATGTCGATGCGGCCCTGGTCCAGAATAAAATCTGTGCCCGCTATGGGCGTGCGCCGCCGCCGGAACTGGCGATAGAAGCTTACCGGTGCGGGCAAATGCTCCATCAGCAGCGCGGCGCGACGATAAATGACGCGCGCATGCCGGTAGTAGGTCCGCATCCAATAAGAGGGATCGGCTGTACCGCGGGTCTCCAGGCCAATGGACAAAGCTGCGGCCTCATCCTGTGACTGCCAGTCGAGAATATTGTCGTCGCGGCCATGACGGAAGTGCAGGAAGCAGCGCGCCGCCGCTAGAAAATCAAAAGCTGCTTCGGCGTCACCGCGCGCGCTCTGGAAGACCCCTCCGCGTTGCCGCGGCCACTCCTTGGTCTCCTTCAGATGAAACAGCAGGGCAAACCACACTGCCAGGTGATAGTCGCGCAGGCCGCCCGGGCAATCCTTCAGATTTGGTTCCAGATGGAAGATGGTGTTGCCAAATTTTGCGTGCCGCCCGCGGGCAATCTCGCCCAGCTTCTGCGTGATCGTATTCCATTCGCTCAACACCAGGCCGGGTAGAGTCACCTGATGCAGATGCTGGTAGAGATTGAACTGGCCGGCCAGGAAGCGCCGATCCAGCGTGGCCAGTGTGAACTCCAGGTTGTCGGGGTCAAACCGTCCCGCCTCCTTCACTGTGCGCGAGGCGGGGCTGGCGCGCAGGCCAATGTCCCACATGCCCTGGATGATGGAGCGGACGGCTTCCTTACAGCTCGCCTCAGTTTTATCGTCGGCGAAGGCAAAGAGAACATCGATGTCCGAGTAGGGGAAGAGGTCCTTGCGTCCGTAGCCGCCCAGCGCCAGCAGGCAGGCATTCTGCGCGGGCAGGTCGGCAAAGGCCCGGCGCCACATCTCAATCAGGATGCGATCCACAACCGTAGAGCGCCGTCGAATGGCAGCCGTACCGTCCCCTGTGCGCTCACAGGTCTGGCGGACAAGCGCCATCTCCCGCAGATACTGCTCCCGTAGATCGTCAACCGCCAAAACGACTGGATTCATGGGTTTTTTGCGTGGCTTGCCGTAGCAACAAGGATGTTCCTTCAGCATAAGCGATGTTTGCGCAGATGTGAATTTTTGTTTCACTCACTGGTACTGAACGGTGAGAAGCCTGCCATTCCCCTGGAGTATGCCCGGCCTGTTCAGTTTCACCGCGTCTATAACTGCGCCTGACCGTCCTGAGAAGCTCCGCTGATCGAGAGATTTAGCTGCCTCACCTGCGCAGATGCGGCGTATAACAATGGCAGCGGCGATTGGCAGTGCAACACTCCGCCAATCCACTTGGCCGCAAATCTTCGTTCTTCGTTGAGGTCTCTGTGAAATACCGTACACAGCTCCAAAAGACTTCGTACAATGGGCTCCTTTGGGTAGGATTTTTCGCTCTTCTCTTTTTCTTTCCCATCTCCGTAAGTGCAGCTTCAGCCCCGGTCAGCCCAAAAGGCGCGCCTAAGCAGTTGATCCGCAACCTCCGTGCGCACGTGCATCACGTCTTTGTCATCTATCAGGAGAATCGCTCCTTCGACTCATACTTTGGCTCCTTTCCCGGTGCAGACAATCTGGCAACTGCCGAGGCGCGTGCGCATGGATTCAAGCAGTGGGACTCCATCGGCAACACCTGGGTGACGCCGTTCCTGCTCAAGGCTGCCGACACCTCTGACGCCGATCACGCCCGCGATGCCCTGCTGGCCAAAGCCGATGGCGGCAGGATGGACCATTTCGTCGCCTACGAGGAAGATCGCTGGCTCCACAGGGCGCAGGCCAATCCCCAGTTTGCCCGCCAGATGGGCCTGCTCACCATGGCGCATGAGGACTGCACGACCATCCCCTTTCTGTGGATGTACGCCCACCGCTTTGCCCTTTACGATCACATCTTTCAGGCGATGTACGGTCCCTCCACGCCGGGCAATATCGACCTGATCGCCGGCCAGACCGGCCAGACGCAGGCCGCTCGCCACCCTGACCAGAAATTCAAGTCCACCTCGGGAATTGGCGAGCCGGTGGTAAACGATGCCGATCCGCACTTTGGTCCCTATGCCTCGGCTGCGGGCGCTTTCAAGACACACCAACTCGACCAGACCTATGCCACCCTCATGCTCACCATGAAGGGCCGTCAGGCGCAGAACGATGTCAAGATCGACACCGACGATATCAAGGACGACATCGGCGCGCTGGCCAGGCTCAACCACAAGGCCATTCCCTGGGCCTGGTATCAGGAGGGGTTCGGCAACGGAGAGGGCGATGACCACCCCGCCTACATCCCCCACCACAATTCTCCGCAGTACTTCGGCTACATCCGCCAGAACCCGGCCATGTGGAGCGGCGAGCATGATCTCGTCGACTTCTTTACAGCGGTGGACAATAAGCTGCTCCCCTCACAGAGCGTGGTCTTCGTCAAAGGCGGCCGCAAGAATCCCTTCGGCTGGAAGCCAGCCGATCCCCGCGCCAGCCATGTGCTGGGCGATGACGATCATCCCGGCTACTCTGACTCTCAGCTCTCGGAGTCGCTCGTGGCCCGGGTGGTGAATACGGTGGCGCGCAGCCCGTACTGGAAGGATTCGGTCATCATCGTGATCTGGGATGACTCGGAAGGCTTCTACGATCATGTGCCGCCGCCGCAGTTCGAACAGTGCCCGGATCAGCAGCCGTGCGGCGATGGTCCGCGCGTGCCCCTGCTGCTCATCTCGCCGTATGCCCGCTCCGGCGGCATCGTCTCAGACCCCGGCGACCACGTCTCCTTTGCCAAATTTCTCGACGTGCTCTTCGATCTGCCCCCAATGGCCTCGCTGCCGGATGAAAAGCCCTACATGCCGCAGGGACCGCGCGACGGCAATCCGCGGCTGACCAATCTGCTTGGCGGCTTTGACGCCGCGCGACTGGCGGGGAGCAAAGCCCCCATTCCGGCCGCGCAGGCCATGATTCCAGACAAGGTGGTCAATACCTTCCCGCCACCCATGTCGTGCAGGGACACAGGCGTTACGCCGGTCCTCATCCCCGGGGCGTCGCTCACTCCCCCGGCGGGCTTTACCATTCCCCTTGAGTAGTTGGATTGCATGAGCAAGGCCGGCCTGCGCAGCGGAGGGCACTAAGCTTCCTGTTCCAGAGGAGGCGCTTCGATCTCTGCCGCGGGCCGGCCGCTTTGCATCTGCGAGGTGGTCACCAGCGCGACTGCGCACACCACTGCGGCCATGCCCAGGTACTCAGTGGGTTGCAGATGTTCGCCCAGCACCACCGCGCCCAGAATCACCGCAACCACCGGATTCACATACGCGTAGGTGGCGGCCTTGGCTACCGGCACGTGGTGGATGAGCCAGATATAGCAGGAAAATCCCAGCAGCGATCCAAACAGAACCAGGTAGCCAACCGCGCCAATGCTATCCGCGTTCCACGTTGCCTGCTTCCACTGCCACACTGTGGTAGCAATCGTCAGGTTGCACAGGCTGGCCGCCATCATCTCCCACCCTGCGGCTACCAGCGGATCGACAGGTAACCGCAGCCGCCGGAACAGCACCGATCCAGCAGCCCAGCTCAACGCGCCAAACAGCACGGCCAGTGCGGCAATGATCTGCATTGGACGGCTGTGGTTGTGCAGATGCATCGCGGTATGAAAGCTAGGCCACAGCAGTGCTATCAGGGCAATCAGGCCGAGAGCCAGCCCCACCATGCCCCGCGGCCGCAAGCGTTCGCCTGCAGGCAATATTGATTCAATCAGCGCCACATAAAGCGGTACAACAGCCACCAGCAATGCAGCCAGCCCGCTGGCCAGGTACTTCTCGCTCCATACCAGAAAGATATTGCCGCCAAAGAGCATCAGCGTACCCAACA
Source organism: Acidobacteriaceae bacterium (assembly GCA_027452125.1). Classification (GTDB taxonomy): domain Bacteria; phylum Acidobacteriota; class Terriglobia; order Terriglobales; family Acidobacteriaceae; genus Telmatobacter. The sequence goes on from DAIDGZ010000070.1 coordinate 23,269, forward strand.
AGCCGAGCCACGCCATCACGCGCAGTCCATAAAAAATCTGCTTGCCGCGTAGCCCGCAGAAGGCCAGCATAATCAGTGCGCCAACCATCATGCGCGTGCCGGCCAGAATGGTCGCCGGCAGTAGCCGCACCCCGATGCTCATGGCCGCATAGGTGGCGCCCCAACAAAGGTAGACGCTGCCAAAAGCAAGCAGAATGGCGACCCGAGGAGGTTGTGCGTGCAACGGGGAAGAGGAGGACACGATACTTCTATGGTATCGCCAGCCGAGATGGTGGTTCACGGCTTTTTCGTTGCTATGTGCATCACATGACAGCGGGCCGCCCATAAGTCCGCCCAGAGCGCCGGAATACAGGCGCACTAAGCGGACTATGAGCAAGTCTTACTCCGCAGGGAAGGGCACAAACATCGCCGCGCAGGAGGGCGATGTTCCTTGTGCTGGTGCCCCGGTCACTGTTGCATCTTCACCCTTGGGCAGCTTCAGGTTGGTAGGTTCCGGCCCCAGCGTGATATCCGCGTGGACCAGCTTGTACTTGTATGCGTCCTTGTCTGTGATCTGTACGCCATCCAGCTTCACGGCAATGCGATGTGTGTGGTCGTAGCCGTTGAAGGTGATGCGGCCGCCCCCGGACACGCGTACATTGCTCAGCGTGATGTCGCGCATGGTGGGCTTGGACGTGCCCTTCAGAGGACCGTTCGCCGTGTAGGCCGTGTCCAGCGTGATCGGATTCGGCGAGTTGCGTACGCACACATCGTCATACGACACGTCGTGCGTCAGCCCGCCGCGCGAGCCATTGGACTTGATGCGGATGCCATTGTCCGGCCCGTCCAGCGATAGGTCAAAGACGCGAATCTTGCTTACGCCGCCGTTGGTCTCGCTGCCAATGGACATGCCGTGCCCCCAGTAGAAGTGGTTGTGGCTGATGGTCATGTTCACCGCGCCGCCTGTGCCGCCCTTGATGGCCACATTGTCGTCGCCCGTGCGGATGTAGCTGTGCGTAATGGTTACATTACGCGCGCCGTCTCCGGGGTCCACACCGTCCGTGTTGCGCGCCAGCCGCTGCGGCGTGTTGATGCGGATGCCCCATACCGTAAAGCCGTTGCCGCCGTTGTAGACGACATGAAAGTTCGGCGAGTTCTTCAGCGTGATCCGGTAGAGCGTGAAGTTGTCCGCGTGGTTGGCCACAATCAGCCGCGGCACCTGCTGCCGTCCGCCCGCGCGGGCCTGCTCGGCTAGATCCCACCAGGAGTAGGGTGAGCCGAGAATCTTTTCGCCGCCGCGGCCGTCAATCGTTCCCTCACCCATCACCGAGGCTCCAGCGACATGGTCGGCAGAGAGGAGCGGCTTGCAACCGTTGCGCTCATTGTTTACCTTGCCACAGCTTCCCGGCGTGAACTCGTAAAGCGAGGCGTCGCGCGAGGCATAGAGCGTCACGCCCTTGCCCACAATCAATGCCACACCGGCGCGCAGTTCCAGCGGCCCGCTCAGAAAGGCGTCGTGGATGTGATGCGCCTGCAACAGCACACCCTGCCCCCTGGGGCAGTGGTCCAGTGCCTGCTGAATGCGCGCTGTGTCCAGCATGTGCTCGTCGGCCGGGGCCAGCGTGTTGTTCACGGCCTGGATGTGTGCGTCCAGTGCAGTGCATACCGGCGGCACCACCGGCTCAGTCACGGTGCGCGTGTCCTGCGCAGCCAGCGTCGTGGCCAGCGCAATGGGCAGAAGACAGAAGAGAAGACGGCGGATCATGTAGGTAGCTCCCGGGGCCGGTCAAGAGGTCAGACCAGTTTAACCCCGCTCTCCAGCATACCGGATGTGACGGCAGAGGAGATGCGATTCTGCATCCTCGATGTTGAAAACAGTAGCACCTGGTGCTACTGTTAAGGTGTATCCGGACGCATGCAGGAACGGGTCTTCAAAACCGCATGGTTTGCCAGAGCGGCGCGCAAGGCGCTTATCTCCGATGAGGAGCTTTGCGCGGCGATCCGGCAGGTGATGCTGGGACAGGCAGACGATCTGGGCGGCGGGGTCTACAAGAAGCGACTGGATAAAAATAGATCGCGCTCGATCATTCTGGCTAAAGGAAGGCACTACTGGGTCTACGAGTATCTGTTTGCCAAGAAGGATCGAGACAACATCGGTGCCTTGGAACTGGACAAGTTCAGGAAGTTAGCCAAGGTGTATGAGGTGCTGAGCGAGCGGCAGATTACTGGACTGCTCGAAAGCAACTCATGGAGGGAGATTTGTCATGACCAAGAAGCTCAAATATAAGAGTGATGCGTATGAGGCAATTCATTCGTCAGCTTCTGCTTTGTTCAAAGTTGGAGCAATCGACAAGGCCACGCTGCGGGAGTTTGACGAATCGTGTCTTGTGTCTCCCCAGCCAATGCCGCCGGAGCGGATCAAGCGGATTCGCGAGAGCCAGCATGTCAGCCAGCCGGTGTTTGCGCGCTATCTGAACACCAGTGAATCGACGGTGGAGAAGTGGGAGTCAGGCGCCAAGAAGCCCAGCGGCATGGCGCTCAAGCTGCTGGATATCGTGGAGAAGCATGGGCTGAAGATGCTTGCGTGAGTCAGCCGGGACGGCATTACCGCGGAGAGGGTCTATAGGAAATCGCCCGCCAGCAAAAATCCCATGCCATGGCATGGGATTTTTGCTGAAGTGGATCGCGCCCGGCTTACAGTGCGGTTTCGCCGCGCTCGTCGTTGCGGATGCGGATGGCCTCGTCGATGTGGCTGATGAAGATCTTGCCGTCGCCGATGCGGCCGGTGCGGGCGGCACCCACGATGGCCTGGATGGCCTTTTCCTTCATCTCGTCGTGGATCACCAGTTCGATCTTCACCTTGGGCAGAAGATCGACGGTGTATTCGCGGCCGCGGTAGAACTCGGTGTGGCCCTTCTGGCGGCCGTGGCCGCGGGCTTCCAGGATGGTCATGCCTTCAATGCCTGCTTCAAGCAGTGCGTCCTTGACGGCGTCAAGCTTCGATGGCTGGAGAATGGCTTCAATTTTGAGCATATGCAAGCTGCCTTGTCCGATAGCTTAACAGGCGCGGGCCCCAGTTGGCGGTTGCGTCTGTGAAAGTTTTTGCTGAAGAGCGGGAGCCGGTCGCTCCTGCTTTTCAGCGCCTTGGGTCGAGTCCCGGGTTGCTGCGCTCCCGCCCATTCCACGAGGATGCCGCGGCATGAGCGGGGTGCAGGCGATCAGGCTTAGGTGTTGAAGTCGTATCCTTCTTCACCGTGCTGCGAGAGATCCAGTCCGGCGTGCTCATGCTCGGCCGAGACACGCAGGCCGATGGTCTTGTCCACCAGGAAAAGCAGGATAAGCGTGCCCACGATGGCGATGGCCCAGGAGATGCCGACCGCGGCAAACTGGTTGAGAATCTGGCTCCAGTGGCCGTCGATCGCGCCCGTCGCCACGCCCTTGCCGAAAATCGGATTGATGACGAAGGTTGCGAACACGCCGGTCAGAATTGCGCCCAGGGTTCCCCCCATGCCATGCACCCCAAAAGCATCCAGTGAGTCGTCATACCCGAAGAAGGCCTTGACCTTGAAGACCATCAGCGAGCAGAAGAAGCCGGCGATCAGGCCGATGAGCAGGGCAGGGAAGGGCTGCACAAAGCCCGAGGCCGGCGTGATGGCCACCAGTCCGGCAACCGCGCCGGAGATGGCGCCCAGTGCGGTTGGCTTGCCGCTGTGTTTCCACTCGTAGATGGTCCAGCCCAGCGCCGCGCTGGCGGCGGCAAAGTGGGTGTTAATGAAGGCGCTGGTGGCCAGCGGGCTGGCGGCCAGTGCGCTGCCGGCGTTGAAGCCGAACCAGCCGAACCACAGCAGGCAGGCGCCGATAAAGCTCAGCACCATGGAGTGCGGCGGCATGGCCGTCTGCGGGTAGCCAATGCGCTTGCCAATGTAGAGAGCGGTCACCAGGGCCGAGACGCCGCTGGTAATGTGCACTACGGTGCCCCCCGCAAAGTCCAGCGAGGGGATGTGTCCGCCGGCCACGTTCAGCAGGCCGCCTACGCCCCACACCATGTGCGCCATGGGGCTATAGACCAGCAGCGACCACAACGTGAGAAAGACCGCCATGGCACTGAACTTCATGCGCTCGGCAAAGGCGCCGGTGATCAGCGCCGGGGTAATGATGGCGAACATCAGCTGGTAGACCATGTAGGTCTGCTCGGGGATGGTTGGCGCGTAGTCGGTGTTGGGCGTCAGGCCAACACCACGCAGGAACGCATGTTCAAAGCCGCCGATAAACCAGTTGCCGTGCCCAAAGGCCAGCGAGTAGCCCACCACCGCCCAGACAATCGTCACCAGGCCCATCATGGCAAAGCTCTGCATCATCGTGGCCAGGATGTTCTTGCGCCGTACCAGGCCGCCGTAGAAGAGGGCCAGGCCGGGTCCGGTCATCAGCAGTACCAGCGCGGCGGAAATCAGCATCCAGGCGTTGTCGCCTGCCGATTGAGCGCTGGCGCTGGCTGCCTGTGCCTGCTGCACAGCCTGCTGCAGAGCCGCAATTTGTGCTTGGGTAGACGCCTGTGCGGCGGGTGCAGCGGCGGTTTGGGCAAGAGCCAGAGCAGGCAGGCCCAGTAGGGCGGCAAGCACCGGCGTTCTAAGTGCACGACAGAACATGAGTTTCCACTCCCGGGGTGGTATGTACAGGCATCGTGGCCTGCAAAGAGGCGGTGTACGGCCGCCGGTCCGGTTGGATGTGCAAATGCGTATGCTTCCCGGCGCGGATCAAGGGAACTCAGGCGCCGCCGGAAGCCGGCAGGCGACGGAACTGACCATACACACCCGCCGCCCACCCGATCAGGGGTGTCGATGCATAAAGTTTTTCATTGGCCGCATAAGGAACTCATGAAGAAACGTGAAATCGCTATGGCAATCTCATGCACTTTGTGCAAAAGGGAACTCGCCCAAGGCGCGCAGGAACGCACCGCATCGCATGCCGCGTGCAGGATGAAGGGGAAGGCGTTATCTAGTTTAGTGGATGGAGGCAGCTGTATGACTGCCCTCACTCCGAGCATGCCGCTCGCTGAGCGCGGAGTCCGGCTGGTGTCCGCCAGCCTCGCGGCAGCCATAGGGTGACGGCAAAGCGCATCCAGTAGAGCTGGCCCCGCGGCGTGGCCGGGTTGCCCATATTGGATTCAATGGAATACGGCGTTTGCCGGGCATTGAGTGCCCAGTTCTGCGCATACGGCTCAGGGTTCGCGGCTCCGGGCGTAAGGCGCGCATCCAGAATGTGCAGTTGCCCGTCAGAAGCATGGCTGGTCAGCGCCAGCAGCTTGCCTTCAAGGGCCGACTGCCGGGCAGAGTCTCCTTGTCTGCTAGGGCTCAACTCCCCAAAGAGTTTCCGGGCCGCACGCAGGGCCGCCGGGTCGGTGAGGAAGTGAAAACTGCGCGGATTCCAGCCGATGGCGTCCTGTGCGCGCAGGCCGAATGTGGTGCCGATCTCCCTCTGGCTAATGGAGTGGTACGGTGGGGTGGCCAGCAGCAGGGCATCCGGATACCCGGCCGCAGGCTGGCGATCCACCACAATATCCCAGCCGCTATAGTCCTGGCTGCCCCGCTCAATGGGCGCCAGGCGTACCATCCAGCCCTCGCCAATCGCAGCATGCCACTCCTGGCCGGCATTCACCTGTCCCGCCAGTTCTACTCGCTCGCACTGCGGCGCGGCTGCGCGCATCTGTGTGCTGGCTAGAAGCGCCAGGCCCAGTGCGCCCGCCATCCATTGTCTCTTTGCCCCCATCGTTCGTTGCGTCCTTTTGTCCGTCATAATCACGTTACGCATGAAATATCCATCAGGAAATACGAAAAAACTTGCTTGTTTCTCCGCTGTTCATGAAAATGAGATGAAAGTGCTCTCACCCTCACGGTCTCCTGTGGCGTACGCGCTCCTGCTTTAGAAGCGATTGCGGCATGTGGTCACCGTGTGCATGCCAGTCCGCTTCCGCGGCGCGCACGAACGGCTTGCAATTCGTTCAATCGCTTGTTTTTCTGTGCTTTCCATCTATTCTACCGGAGCTGAAGATCATGCGTTCCTGTGTCTCTCGTTGGTTGCTGGTTCCCTCTCTCTTTGTATTGCCTGTTGCGGCCTTTGCCCAGGCGTCTTCTTCCGCTCCAGCCACACAGGCCCAGATCGCCGCGTTGCAGCTGGCCGTGCAAAAGGCGCAGATGGCCGGCGACAATGCCTGGATGCTGGTATCGGCTGCGCTGGTGCTGCTGATGACCGGCCCCGGCCTTACCCTTTTCTATGGCGGCCTGGTACGGCGCAAGAACATCCTCGGCACCATGATGCAGAGCTTCGCCATGATGGGCTTGATCACCCTGCTCTGGGCGGTCTGCGGATACTCGCTGGCCTTTGGCCACGGCAACGGTTTCATCGGTGGCTTTGAGCATCTTTTCCTGCACGGCGTCAGCCTAAGCCCCGATCCCAGCTACGCCCCCACTGTTCCTGAGCAGACCTTCATGGTCTACCAGCTCATGTTCGCCATCATCACTCCTGCGCTGATCACCGGCGCCTTTGCTGAGCGGGTCAAGTTTGGCGCCATGGCAGTCTTCCTTGTTCTCTGGTCGCTGCTGGTCTATTGCCCCATGGCGCACATGGTGTGGGGCGTGGGCGGCATCCTGAATGTAGCTGGCGGCCGCTGGCCCTGTATGGATTTTGCGGGCGGCACGGTCGTCCATATCACCAGTGGCGTCTCCGCCCTGGTCACGGCACTCTATCTCGGCAAGCGCCTCGGTTATCCCGAGGAAAACATGGCGCCCCACTCCATGGTGCTCACCTTTATCGGCGCCTGCCTGCTGTGGTTCGGCTGGTTCGGTTTCAACGCCGGCAGCGCCCTTTCGGCGGGACCGCTGGCCACCAGCGCCTTCATCAATACGCAGTTTTCCGCCGCCGCCGCCGCCCTCAGCTGGACCGTGGTCGAGTGGCTGGAGAACGGCAAGCCCACCGCGCTGGGCGCCATCTCCGGCGCGGTCGCCGGTCTGGCCACCATCACGCAGGCCGCTGGTTACGTACAGCCCATGTCGGCCATCGTCATCGGGCTCGTCGCCGGAGTGGTCTGCTGCTTCATGGTCTTCAAGGTGAAGAAGTTCTTTGGCTACGATGACTCGCTGGACGCCTTTGGCGTGCATGGCATGGGCGGCACTATGGGAGTGCTCTTCACTGGCATCTTTGCCTCCGGCGCCATCAACGCCGTCTTTGGCGTGGATGGCAAGGGCAATCCGCTGCCCGTGGGCGCCATCGACGGCAACTGGCATCAGGTGCTGAATCAGGCCATTGCCATGGCGATTGGCTGGGGGCTGGCCATTGTGGGCACCTTGGTGTTACTCTTCGCCGTCGACAAGACGATGGGCCTGCGCCTCTCGCCTGCCGATGAAGCCGAGGGCCTCGACGTGACGCAACACGGCGAAGAAGGCTACGAGTTCGTCGCCTGATCCGCGCACTCTGCGGGTCAGGCTGTACCCCTGTTTTAAGGACGAGGAAAGCAGCATGATCAAGATTGAAGCCATCATCCAGCCCGCTAAGCTCGACGCCGTCAAGGCTGCTCTGATTGAGCTGGGCATCGTCGGCATCACCATTCTGGAAGCGCGCGGGCATGGCCGCCAGAAAGGCCACACCGAGTTCTATCGTGGCCGCGAGTACACTATCGATCTCATCCCCAAGGTCAAGCTGGAGATGATCATCCACGACGAGTTGAAGGAGCGGACCATCCAGGCCATCCTTGGCGCGGCCCGCACCGGCCACATCGGCGACGGCAAGATCTTCGTCAGCCACGTGGAAGAGGCCATTCGCATCCGCAACGACGAGCGCGGCGAGACGGCTATCTAGGGCAGGCATCCTGCGGCAAAAAAGAGCGGCCTCTTCATCGCGAAGAGGCCGCTCCTTTTTCATTCCACATGCAGAGGGACGAGGTCGCAGCTCACCGCCCGGCAAGCACCGTGGTGCTGCCGCCCAGGCGCGTGGCGTAGGTGGGCTTGCTCAGCCCCTTCTGGATGGCCGGGGGCAGCTTGCGGTGCGGAAACTGGTGCACATAGAACTCGATGGCCGCGAAGAAGTCCGGCGAGTTCGAATCGATCAGCTGCTGGTCCGGCGTATACGCCTTGATGACCGAGGGATCGGCCACTGCCTTGCCGAGGAAATCAATGGCATCGGCAAGGGTGTGGCCGGTGGGCGACTTGTAGTTGAAGAGCGGCACGTGCTGGCGCTCTGCAAAGGCAGCCAGCGGAATCAGAGGCTGCAGGGCAAAGGCCTGGTAGTGCACCGCTCGCTCGTGCCTCGCCATCTCCAGCGGAAAGGCGCCCCGCTGGTCAATCTGATCGACAGCGTTCTTGTACGCGGCAACGCCAAAGTTGAAGAGTTGCGGATCGTTGGAGACAACGCCTGCGGCGATCGCCGCCAGGCCGCGCCAGTCGTGATGGTTGTTGCGGTGCTGCGACTCGGACGGAAAGCCGATCATGCGATGCGCAACGCGGTTGATCCAGGCCGCATCACGGCTGGTCACCGACTCATCCAGCTTGAAGTCGTTCAGCAGGACAGATTCGGAGGTGGCGACCGAGCTCAGGGTCCACTCTACCTGGAACCATGCCTGTGAGTCCGCAATCGGATCGTAGTCGAGCAGCGTGTTGGCCACGGCCCAGCGATCGATCTGGTCCTGGGCGCATGCCGCTTCCTCGTGATTGCCGGTGGCCAGATACTGGTTCATGCCGGCGGTCACGCGCGTCTCAAAGCGCCCATAGACCGCGGTAACCGGAGCCTCAGCCGGGTTGATGGCGCCGTGGCCGCCGCTCAGATAGTGCTGCGGAATCTGCATGGGGCCGATAGGCGGTGCCACGACGGGAAGAGCCACGCAGGACTTTATCTGCTCCAGCGCCAGGCGGACACGCGGGTCTTTCGAATGCTTCAGCTCGGAGCGGCGGGCGCCTACATCGACGTAGGAGGCCCAGGGATTTAGTTTCGCGGGGGTCTGGCCGTGTACGGCTGTTGCTGCGACCAGTGTGACCACGGCGCAGGCATATCGGATTGGCTTCCGCACAGCAATCTCCTTGATGAATCTTGATGAATTCAGTGGCAATGCGCCGAAGGGCGCGGAGCGGGCGGCGCAGCCTGCAAGGCAGGCACAAAGTAGATAGGCCGCCAGCAGCCATGATAACGATCATAGCCAATCCGAGTAGAGATAGGCACGGAGCCGCCGGAACATTCCAGATTCACAACGCAGGCTCAAGTCCAATGACTACTTGCGGGTCTGGTGGTAGAGCCCCTCCAGGGCATCGCAGGCGGTGCCCACGCCGTCTTCCCGTTCCAACTGCTGAGCCACGCTGCTGGCGTGGCGGAAGAAGCGTTGTTCGCCAAGGAGGGCGCGGAGCTTGCGCGCCACGCGCAAGGGCGTATAGTTGCCGCGCTGGATGCTCTTGGCCACCTCGAGGCGGCGCATCCGGCGGGCGTTATCCGGCTGGTCATGCGAGTAGGGCATGATCAGCATCGGCTTGCCGGCCCGCAGGCATTGCGCCGTGGTGCCCACGCCACCCTGATGCACCACCATGGAGACGCGCGGGAACAGTGCCGAGTACGGCGCATACGGCGTCACGCAGATGGAGTCCGGCAAAGGCATCGGCGGACGATTGCGCTCGTCCGCGCCAATCAGCAGAACGGCGCGGATGCCCATGCGCATCGCCGCGCGGGCGGAGTACTCGTAGAACCGTCCGGCTGCCAGCACGGCGGCTGAGCCCAGGGTGAAGACAACCGGAGGCTCGCCCGCGCCGAGGAACTGTTCCAACTCCTCCGGAAGGGCGGAGTTGCCGCCGTCTGCGTCGTAGAAGCAGAAGCCGGTGATTAGGGTATTGGCAGGCCAGTCGCGCTGTTCCACGCCCAGCATGCGCGAAAACAGGGCCAGCACCAGGTGCGGCGAGTGCTTGGCGTCAAACAGCGGATTGCGGCCGCGGGGAAGACCCAGTTCGCGGCGCAGTGCGTAGATCGGTTCTGGCCACTTGCGGCTCACAAACCTGGCCAGCTTCTGGATGATGCGGCCCATGCCGGGGATGATGCGGTCCGCGCGGGCCAGCCGGGGATACATGGGCAGCACCGGCGGATCAAAGGCTGAAAAGAAGGAGAGCGGCGCCAAAACATAGCTCGCCCAGGGAATGCCCGTGACCTCAGCCACCAGCGGGCCGGCATAATTCAACTCGCCCAGCAGCAGAAGGTCAGCGCGTGCAGGTTGGGTGGCTGCGGCCAGCAGGTCGTCGTAGGTCTGGCGCAACACCGGAAAAAGAAACTTGCGCAACCCGGTCTCAGTGCCCTTGTTCACGTCATAGATCATCTCCACCAGCAGCGTGTTGGTGGGGTCGATGTCTGGCCGGATGGGATGAAACTCCAGGCCCAGCGGTTCAATCTTGCTGCGGTAGACCTCGGGGATGGCCATCACCGGCACATGGCCGCGGCGTTTCAGTTCCAGGGCGATGGCGACCAGCGGATTGATGTCGCCGAAGGTGCCTATGTTCGAGAGAACGATGCGCAAACGATGATCCTCGACGGCCATCAGGCCTCTGCCTTGAGGGTAAAGCATATGGGGCAATGTACTGATTACATGGCGAAGAATCCTGTGCTGCCATAAGGCAGGGCGCGCCGCTCAGGCCGGCTCAGGAAAACCGGGATCACGGGCTGTCTGCGGGCGTTGCACAGGTTGGGTAAAGATCCGCTCCACGGTCACCTGGTTGCGTCCGGCGCGCTTGGAAGCGTAGAGCGCCTCGTCGCAGCGCCCCAGGATCTGGTCCACCGTGTCCACCGGATGACTGGCTGCCACGCCGATGCTGGCGGTGATGCGCGCATCGCCGGGCAGATGTGCAAGCTCGCTGATGACCGTGCGCAGCCGCCAGGCGATCTCTTCTGCCTGGTCGATGCCGGTCTCTCGCAGCAACACGACAAACTCCTCTCCGCCAAACCGGCAAAGAGCATCCACGGCGCGCATGCTCTCCCGCAGTGCCAGCGCGACGCGACGCAGCACCTCGTCGCCGGCCGGATGCCCCCACAGGTCATTGATCTGCTTGAAGTGGTCCAGGTCCAGCAGCAGGACAGCCAGGCTCCCCTGGCCGTGTTGGCTGCGCTGCAGTTCACGGCCCAGCACGTCCTCAAAGGCGCGCCGATTCAGTAGCCCGGTCAGTCCATCCGTCTGCGCCATCCTTTGCAGGCCGCGGCGATGCGCCAGGAACGCCAGCCACACCAGCCCGCAAACCGCGCCGAGGCTTAGCACCATGTTGGAGTAGGTATAGCCGGCCTGGATCAGGCCCAGCGTCGTGAAGTTTGCCGGCGGATAGAGAAAAGTGAGTACGCAACGAAGCAGATCCTGCACGACGATCGCCAGCTTAAGGCATCCAAGGGCTACGGCCAGTGAGCGGATCGGCATTCCGGGGGCAAGCCGGTCCTCGTCCGCATCGCGATAGCGGAGCAGCAGGATGGTCGCAGCCGAGGCGTAAATGCCGGTCACGCTGGTGTCCAGCAGAATGCGCGCCGTCAGATTGGGGCGGAGATAAGTGAAGTAGCCGTTGACGGCCAGTGCCACAGGCAGAATGCCCAGGCCCCAGGAAAGGAATTGCGCCCGCGCATCCAGCACCCGGGCTGTAGCCCAATAGATGAGCAAAGAACTTACAAAGAGCGCCTCATTCGCCAGCAGAATCGTTGCCCACGCCGGCGCAATCGGGCGCAGCGCCAAAAGGATAAGCGCGGCAAGAGCGCTGATCAGTGACCAGCTCAACTGGCTTACCCCCTGCATGCCAGGCACTGAACGGGATCCCACGCGCAGGCCAATCAGGACAAGCAGCACGGCCAGAGCGTATCCGGACATGAGGTAGGTCACATTCATGGGTGTACACTAGCGCTTGCCTCGTGCCCCACGAGGGATGGATTCGCTTCCTGCGCTGGATTTAGGGAGAGTGCAGGGACTCCCAGTTGAACTGGGGGATGATCTTTCTATATTGCCACAGGACTGAACGTGAATTTGTACAACGAAGAGGGGATATATACAGATAAAAGTGGAGGGGTACGCAGCGCGGACAGAAGAAATCGCCCTTGTCCGCACCTGTCTTTCTCGAAGGATTGCCCGAGGAGTTCGTTCCGCTTCAGCCTCGTTTAACCTTGACGCGCGGATAATAAGCAGCAGGAAGGTTGTGCGTGATGCGTGTTCTTCTGGTGGAAGACGAGGTGCGGTTGGCGGATAACCTGGCGGCGGCGCTGCGCGATGGTCCGGGCTTCGCCGTGGATTGGGCCGCGGACGGCCTGGCCGGAGATGATCTGGCCGGTAATGGCTGCTACGACCTGATTGTGCTCGACCTGATGCTGCCCCGGCTGGATGGAGCCTGCCTCTTGCGGCGTCTGCGTTCGCGGGGCGATGCAACGCCCGTCTTGATTCTCACCGCCAAGGAAGGCAAAGACTCGATTATTGAGTTGCTCAATGCCGGCGCCGATGACTATCTCCCCAAGCCATTCGATCTGGGAGAGTTGATCGCCCGGGCCAAGGCGCTCATCCGCCGCGGAAAAGGGAAGGCCCACCCCCTGCTGTGCGCTCTCGACGTAACCGTGAACACGCTGGAGCAGAGTGTGCAGCGCAAGGGCGTGCTCGTTGATCTGTCGCCTACGGAGTACCGCATCCTTGAATACCTGATGCACAACCCGCGCAAGGTGGTGAGCAAACGGGAGTTGCTCGAACACCTCTACGACTACAACTGGGAGCACCACTCCAACGTGATCGAGGCCCACGTGTCGAATCTGCGCAAGAAGATGGATTCCGCCTTGCCCGATGCTCTCCCCGTAATTGAAACCCTGCGCGGACGCGGCTACCGTCTCACGGCTGAGAAGGAAGCATGAAGCTGCCCGGCAGGAATTCGATCGCCTTCCGCCTGATTGCGGCCGTGCTCGCCGTGGAGCTGTTCTCGGCCGTGCTGGTGGGCTTCCTCTCCCTGGGCTATGAGCGGCACAACCACTTCCATGCCTTCGACACCATGCTACGTGGGCGCGCGGACTCGGTACTGGGCGCCGTGCAGGATGCCGAAGACAAGGCCGACAACGTGATGCTCGACCGGGCCGACCTGCACTTGCCGCACACCGACGTGTACGAGGTCTGGGATGATGCCGGCCATTTGTTGGGCCGTTCCGATAACTGGCAGGGATGCGGAGAAGGCTATACCCCGCAAAAACACGACGTCTTCAAACTGGCCCGGGTGAACGGCCATGAGTATCGCATCATCCGGCGGCACGGCTCGCGTATCGTCGATCCCGTAAAGCCCGGTGGAGGCAGGCTGCGCCGGGTCATGGTCGTATACGGAGCGCCGGTTGCCCCGGTATGGCAGGCGATCTGGGGTACGGTGGATTTTTATGCCGCGGGAAGCCTGCTGCTGCTGCTGGTCACCGGCCCGCTGATTGCCTGGTTGCTGCATCGCGGGCTGCTGCCCCTGCGCCAACTCGCGGCGCTGGCTGCGGATGTGTCGGTGGACGCGTGGCAGTTTACGCCTCCACCGAGCGCCTATCGCACGCCGGAACTGGCTCCGCTGACCCATGCGCTGGAAAGCGTGCTGGCGCGCCTGGAACGGGCTTTTGTGCAGCAGCGAACGTTTGTCTCCGATGCTGCGCATGAACTGAAGACTGCCGTAGCGGTCATCAAATCTTCTTTGCAGTTGCTCAATCTGCGTCCGCGTAGCGCCGCCGAGTACCAGGCCGGCCTGGAGCGCTGCCTGGCCGACGCTCAACGGCTTGAGGATCTGGTGGCAAAGATGCTCACTCTGGCCCGAGTCGAAAGCGGTGGCGTTCTCAACGGACCTGCTCCGGCGTCTGACCTGGCGTCCTGTGTCCAGGACACCCAACTGCAGTTGGCGCCGTTTGCAGAACTCCGCCGGGTAACGGTGAAAACTGAGTCGCCGGCGATCTGCCGGGTGGCGCTCAGCGGCGAAGATGGATCGCTTCTCGTCTCCAACCTCATGCTGAACGCCTTGCAGCATAGCCCCGGGGAGACAGAAGTGCTCGTCCATCTGCGCGTGGAAGATGGCAATGCCGTGCTCTCCGTCGAAGATCGAGGCGAGGGCATTGACCCCGCCGTGGCCCCCCATGTTTTTGAGCGCTTTTACCGTGGCGATCCCTCGCGGGCGCGCACGACGGGCGGGGCCGGGCTGGGCCTAGCCATTTGTAAGGGAATCGTGGATCGGGCCGGCGGATCGATTGAGTTGGCAAGCGAACTGGAGCGTGGCACCACCATGACCGTGCGCCTCCCGCTGGCATAAGCGGCACGTCGGATTTTCAGTTTGTCGTCACAGGCTTGTGCAACAATGTCAAACTGCCGGTACCATATCCGCACCGGCTGTATCCAGGGGGGATTGATGCTGTTCTCTGCTCTTCGCCGCTCGGCTGGCACGTTTGCCACGATCATGTGTCTTGCTGCTTTGGTTGCGCCCTGCCGGACGATTGGCCAGCAACCCTACCACGTCATTGCTCACTGGAAGATTGGCGGCGAGGGCGGCTGGGACTACCTCCATGCCGACCCCCAGGCCCACCGCCTCTACATTGCGCACGGGCCGCGCGTCGACGTGATTGATACCCAGACCGGCAAGGCCGTAGGCGCCATCACCGGGCTGCACGGCACGCACGGCATCGCGCTCGATCCTCAGGGCAGGTTCGGCTATATCTCGGACGGTGGCGGCAATGCGGTGGTGGTCTTCGACCGGGCGACCCTGGCCACCGTGGCCACGATTCCCGCCGGAACCAATCCGGATGGCATCATCTTCGAGCCGGCCACAAAGACCGTGTGGGCCTTTAACGGCCGCAGCCACAACGCTACGGTCATCAGTGCCGCAACCCGCACAGTACTGGCGACGCTCGATCTGCCCGGCAAACCGGAGTTTCCCCAGGTGGATGGAAAGGGTCAGGTCTTCGACAATATCGAGGACAAGAGCGAGATTGTCCGCTTCAACGCACATACGCTGAAGAGGACCGCGACGTGGCCGGCGGGCTGCGAGGAGCCGTCGGGCCTGGCGATTGATCCCCAGGGCCACCGGCTGTTCGCCGTCTGTCATAACCAGAAGATGTCCGTGCTGGACTATGACTCGGGCAAGGTCCTGGCCACCCCGGCCATCGCCAACGGGCCGGATGCCGCCCGCTACAGCAGCGCCCTCAAGCTGGCCTTTGCCTCCTGCGGCGAGGGCATTCTCACCGTGATTGACGCCGGAGCGGAGGGCTATCCTGTGAAGCAGAGCCTGGCTACCCAGCGCGGCGCACGCACCATGGCCTACGACCCGGCGACGGATCGCATTTACCTGGCCACGGCAGAGTTTGGTCCTGCGCCTGCGCCCTCTGCCGGTCACGGCTGGCAGCGTCCATCGGTTGTTCCCGGTAGTTTCACCATCTTGGTGGTCGGCCGCTAACTCGTTCTTAAAGAAGAATCTATGCTGATTGCTTTCGCAGTTCTGGGGGCCGTGCTGGTCGCGGCCTCGCTCTATGCAGACTCCTGCTGGCGCCGCTGGATCAGGGAGCGGCAGAAGGACCGGCAGCCGTAGGACGGCTCTTTTGGCCCCATTACAATGACAAGCAGGAGCCGTCCAACTCGTATGCCCCTTCTGAATCTCTTTCGCTCGTTGACTGGCCGCAGATATGGCCGTTTGTTGCTGGCCTTGGCTGCCATGGCTTTGCTGATTGCGCATGCACCGTCGGGCAGGGCCCAGAATACCCAGTTTCACGATAGTTCGGCGCTGCGCCCACCGGCTGGCGCGCGTGTAGCCATCGTGGAATTCGACGATATGGAGTGCCCGGCCTGCGCGGAAGCCAATCCAATCCTGATGCGTGCGGTTGCGCAGTACAGGATTCCCTGGATCCGGCACGACTTTTTGATTCCCTACCACATCTGGAGCCCCATGGCGGCGGTCTATGCCCGCTGGTTCGATCAGCGCAACAAGGAGCTCGGCAACGACTACCGGAATCAGGTCTTCGCCCATCAGCAGTCCATCGAGACCCGTCCGGAGTTGATTCAGTTCACCGGGCAGTTCGCGCAGAGCCACGGTATCGCTTTGCCCTTTTCCGTCGATCCGCAGGGCAGGCTGGCCGCTGAGGTGCAGCAGGATGTGGAACTGGGTAAGCGCGTTGGCATACAGCAGACGCCCACCATCTTCATCGTGATGGCCCACGCGAAGGGCGCACCGTACATTCACGTGCAGAATACACAGACAGATCTCTACCGGGATATTGACCGCGCGATGGACGAAACCCGTTAGACGGTCCTGACCGGCATTTCCTCAAAACACCGCGAAGGAGTTGGGGTAAGACTATGCTGCACCTGTTCTCTGCTGTTTCAGTTGTAAGCCGTAAGCGCGCCAGCTTGTTGCCGGCCCTAGCGGCGGTGGTTCTGATGGCGGGCGCCCAGGGCGCCCATGCTCAGTTTGGCGCTCCGGCAACAACCCCGGTGCACGATACCTCCGCCTTGCATCCCCCGGCAGGCGCGCGCGTGGCCATCGTGGAGTTTGATGACCTAGAGTGCCCTGACTGCGCCGCCGCCAACCCGGTGCTGAAGGCGGCTTCAGAGAAGTACCACATTCCCTGGGTACGCCACGACTTTCCTCTGCCCCAGCACAACTGGAGCTTCAACGCTGCGGTGTATGCGCGCTGGTTCGACACGAAGAACCAGAAGATCGGCAATGACTACCGTGACGCGGTCTTCGCCAACCAGCAGTCCATCGAATACCCGGCGCAACTGGTGCAGTTTACCCAGCGCTTTGCGCAGAGCCACGGTCTGGCGCTGCCCTTTGCCGTGGACCCGCAAGGCAAGCTCGCCAACGAGGTGAAGGCGGACCGCGCGCTCGGCCAGCGCATCGGCATTGACCACACGCCGACCATCTGGATCGTCACCTCCGGCACCCGCGGCGTCCCGTACACCGAAGTGACCGAATGGCGCACCCAGCTTTACCAGATCATTGATCGCGCAATGGCGCAGACGCGGGGACGATAGGATCGCTTGGTGCCCTGCCGTGACCCTCAAGGTCGCTAACGCAGGGCGCATTACGGCGCAGCAGAAAGTGCAGTGATGCGTGCCTCTATGGATTCGCGCATCAGTCGCACGGTTTCCATCAGCTCTGACCTGTCGGGAACTGCGACCTGGAAGAGCAGATCGTAACGGTAGGCAACCGCGTAGTCATTCAATTCGCTGAGCAGGACGGGCGTAGCCGGAAGACTCTCACCCGCGGCAGCAACCAGTGATTGCAGCCTCCCCAGATCGTGTGTGCGCTCATACGGGATGTTCAACTGGGAAAGAAGCGCCTTGATGAGTTTCTCCGCAGCCTGCTGCGCATGGAAACCAACGATCGAATCGGATAGGCCATTCGCGCGGAGCGTCTTTTCATCTTCTGCCGCTTTAATGAGAAGGACCTGCGCCTGACTCATTCGGCTGACGTTCATAGGCCACCTGCCCATCTTCGAGAATCCGGTGATAGATTGAGTTGACCGATCCGCGGAAGCGGCTCGCATAGCCCTCTGTGGCCACAATCAGATCGATTGTCATGGGCACTTCATCGAGCTTTCTGCGCAGCGCGCGGTGGATTTCGCGTAGCTTTGATTCCGCAGAGTCAGGCAGCAGCACCGCTAAATCCAGGTCGCTGTCCCATCGCGCACTGCCACCCGGCCAGGAACCGAAGAGAATGACGCGCGAAGGCTGGGCGACTTCCACTGCCGCTTTCACCGCGCAATTGACCTTCTCCTGAGTCGGGCTCAGAGTCTCGAGAACAGCGCGAACCTGTGCGGCGGTCATCATTACAACCTCAGCAAGATTGTAGCCCGGATTGCAGTCATCCACGCCAATTCGATACTGCAACCATTGCGAAGCGCACCGCCTGCTAGGTTTACAGCCAACGCCCTAAACACCCACCGGGAACGGCTTGGGACTGGATTCCTCGCTCGGTTCGGGCGCGCCCGAGCGCCAGCGCTCGAAGCGGCCCTGCAGCAGGCTCATCAGGCCGGTATACCAGTACCCCACCACAAACAGGATCAGAAACGGCGCGGTGAAGTAGTTCTGGTTGGCAAAGGTGTAGAGGATCGCCAGGAAAAACCATGTGCCCAGCGCCAGTTCAATCCACGGTGCCAGCACCAGCCGTTTGCGGTACTTGGAGGCCTTGGATTTCTCGCCCTTCTTGTTCACCCGATACTTCGGCGTCCGCACAAAGGCGCTCTTGATGCCGAAGATAGCCTCCATCACGGCTTTGGTATTGGTCACAGTGAGCCCGATACCCAGAGCCATAAGAAAGGGCAGATAGAGAAACGTCTTCTTCCATGTCTTGGGGAAGAGCACCCGCTGGCTGGCCAGGTAGAAAACGGCGATAGAGAAGGTAGACGCGGCAAAGAGCGGCACGTCGATCAGCAGCATCTGGAACCAGCCCTGATAGAAGCGGCATACCATCGCCGGAATCAGCAGCACCGTCATCACCACCATCAGCGGATAGCTGAGGTTGCAGGTCAGGTGGTAGACCGCCTCTTTCTTGATCCGCCACGGCACATTGGCCTTGAAGAGCACCGGCAGTACCTTGATGCTCGTCTGGATGAGTCCCTTCGCCCAGCGCGCCTGCTGAGTCTTGAAGGCGGTCATCTCAATCGGCAGTTCCGCCGGGCATTCCACATCCGGCAGGTACTTGAACTTCCAGCCTGCCATCTGCGAGCGGTAGCTCAGGTCCGTGTCTTCGGTCAGGGTGTCGTGCTGCCAGCCGCCGCCGTCAGAGATAGCCTTGACGCGCCACATCCCCGCGGTGCCATTGAAGTTGAAGAAGTCGTCGGTGCGAGCCCGGGCGCTCTGCTCCAGCGCAAAGTGCCCATCCAGCAGGATCGCCTCAATCTGCGTCAGCATGCTGTAGTCGCGGTTGAGGTGGGTCCACCGGGTCTGCACCATGCCGATCTCCGGCTCCGCAAAGTGATGGATCACCTTCATCAGCCAGTCCGTCGGCGGTACAAAGTCGGAGTCGAAGATGGCAACCAGCTCGCCCTTGGCCACCTTCAGGCCCGCATCAAGGGCTCCGGCCTTGAAGCCGTGCCGGTTGGTGCGGTGAATGTAAACAATCGGCTGGCCGAGCGCGGCGTAACGGGCCACAATGCCAGCCGCCACTTCCTGCGTCTCGTCGGTGGAGTCGTCCAGAACCTGGATCTCCAGCTTCTCTCGGGGATACTCCATCGCGCAGACCGCATCGATCAGGCGGTCGATCACAAACTGCTCATTGAAGATAGGCAGTTGCACGGTCACCGTGGGCAACTCGTCAAATTTGCGCGGCGGCTCGGGGTTGTAATTCTTCTGGTACTTGTAATACAGGTACACCAGCGTATAGCGGTGCATGCCGTACAGCGACAGCAGGATCATGACCGCGAAGTACGGGATCAGGATCGAGGCGTCAAACCAATTCCAGTGGTAGAGCCCCTTGAAGGTCTGGTCGGCGTACTGCTCGTAGAGGTAGCGGCGAAACCCGCTGGTGGGGGCAAACGCCAGTTCAGCAATCCACGAGGACGCCCCGCCAGGTAGGGCAGCGGGAGCAGAAAGACAGTTGATCAAGGCGGCGAACAGAGTACACCCTCCACAGCCGGGATATTCGCAATTGTACGCGAAAGCAGGCTGCGCTGCCGCGAAGCTGCTCTACCCCAGCCAGTTGTCCAGTTCGTCGGGCTCGGGCGTTGGCTCCACCTCAGGCTCAACCGGCTCGGGCTTCGCCCGGGCGGCAGCAGCCGGTTTTGCCGGCTTCGGTGCCCGCTCGCCGGCCTCAGGCCGCGGGTTCACCGGCAGGGTGACCGCCGGCCGCAGCAGAACGCCGTCCGGATGTTCTTCCACCAGCAGAGCAGAGCCCTCCTCCAGACCATAGCGCCTGCGTAGCCGGGCGGGAATCACGACGGTACCGCGTTGACCCATCATTACGGAGTGCATATCAGAATCTCCGATATTCAGAATATCTGAAATTCAGACAAAGATGAATATTTTTTATCTCGATGTTTGCCGGATGCCTGGGTCCGTACCGGCGCCCATCGCGGAGTCGCTACGTCTGAGAGAGTGAAGCGCCTGCCGGACGGGATTTGCGAGCTGCACCGCGCGTGTCGTAAGGTGGGCAAAGCTAGGAGGATCATGGACTCGCTCGCTGTTTCCCCTATCGTTGCCGCCACCGGCGGCAGTTTTCTTGTGGAACCCCGTAATCCGGGCGAGGTGTTCACCCCTGAGGACCTGAATGAGGAGCAGCGGCAGATTGCCGCGACTGCGGCGCGCTACTCCCGCGAAGAGATCGCTCCGGCGGCTGAGGCCATCGAGGCTAAACAGCCGGGTGCCATGGCAGGGGTCATGCGCAAGGCGGCCGATCTGGGATTCATGTCCGTCGACATTCCCGAGGAGTACGGCGGGATGGGGCTGGACCGGGTGAGTTCCACTGTGGTGACGGACTATCTCTCCGGGCTGGCCAGCTTTTCCACTGCCTACGGAGCGCACACCGGTATCGGTACACTGCCGCTGGTCTGGTATGGCACGGCGGAGCAGAAGCAGAAGTATCTGCCGCATCTCGCCACCTGCGAGCGCATCGCCGCCTACGGGCTGTCCGAGGCGGGTTCCGGCTCCGATGCCATGAATATTCGTACCCGCGCCGCGCTGGCCGAGGGCGGAACGCAGTACGCGCTCAATGGCGAAAAGCAGTGGCTGACCAACTGCGGCATCGCCGGGCTGTATACGCTCTTTGCCAAGATCGATGGCGAGCAGTTTTCCGCCTTCCTGGTGGAGCGCGAGACGGCAGGACTGACGGTGGGCGCTGAAGAGCACAAGATGGGCATCCGCGGCTCATCCACCTGCCCGCTGGTCCTCCAGGACTGCCGCATTCCCGCCGAGAATCTGCTGGGCGAGGCAGGCAAAGGCCACCGGATCGCCTTCAACGTACTGAATGCAGGCCGTTTCAAGCTCGGTGTGGCCTGCGTCGGCGGAGCGCGCGGCGCGATGACGCATATGATCCGCTATGCCCGGGAGCGGCACGCTTTTGGTAAGGCGATTGCCGGGTTCGGACTGATCCAGCGCAAGATCGCCACCAGTGCCGCACGGCTCTACGCTGCGGAGAGCATGGTCTATCGCACCGCAGGCATGATGGATGCCGGTATGCCCGCCGGCGCCTCGGCGCATGCGCCGGAGATGGCGCGCAAGCGGATGGAAGAGTACGTCGTCGAGTGCTCCATCTTGAAGGTCTATGGCTCGGAGATGCTCAGCCTGGTCACCGACGAGCTGGTAGCCACCATGGGTGGCTACGGCTACGTGGAAGAGTACCCCGCGGAGCGGCTTTATCGGGATGCGCGCATCAACCGTATCTTTGAAGGGACGAACGAGATCAACCGGCTCATTGTGACTGGCTGGATGATGAAGCGGGCGCAGGCCGGGCAGCTGCCCCTGGCCGCAGCCATCCAGCGGGTAATGGACGAAGCCATGGCGCCACCGGGGTTGAATGGGCTGGCGGATCCGGAGGGGCCGCTGGAGCATGCTGCAGCGGTGCTGGTTGCGGCAAAGAAGATTGCGCTCTTCGCCGCCGGAGTAGCCAGCCAGCGCTTCATGACCCACCTCCAGGAGCAGCAGGAGGTGATGGCGGACCTGGCGGATATGCTGTCGCAAGTGTACGCGCTGGAGTCAGCCCTGCTGCGGGCGCAGAAGCTGGGGCAGGCCAGGGCCAGGGCCGCAGAGACCGCCGCGGCAATGACCGGCATGCTGGCCGAGGAGACGATGGCCCTGGCCGAGCATGCTGCGCGCCGGGTGCTGGCCGCCTGCGGAGAAGGCGATGCGCTGCGAACCCAGTTGGCTCTTCTGCGCAGGCTGGGCCGGTATACGCCGGCCGATGCCGTCGCGCTCAGCCGCACCGCCGCACGTCACTGCATCGAGTTGGAGCGGTATCCGCTCTAACGCCGCGCTGGTGCGCATCGCCGCTCTTGGCGGGCAGCAGCAAGTTCCTCAGGGCAACCGGTGCAGTTTTAAGTCCTTGAATTCGATGGGATAGCCCTCGGACTCAAGCCCGACATAGCCCTTCTCCACTGAGAGTTGGAGCGTGTTCACGACCTTGCCGTTCACCGCCAGAGTGCAGGTGCTGGCTACGCAGCGAATGTCGTAGGTATTCCATTTCCCGGCGGGCTTCACGCGGTTTTCGGTCATCTGCTTTCGCAGATTGATGCGGGTCAGCTTGCCCTCCACTGAGGTCTCGCCAAAGATGTACCCACCGCCGAGCGAGGTTTGCGCCTGGTGCCAGACCGTGCCGTCCTTGCTGTTCCGGAAGAAGACGCCGCTGTTGTAGTGGGGCGTGCCCGGCTGGGGCGTGAAGCGCCACTTCACATGAAAGGTAAAGTTGGCCAGTTCCTGGTTGAAGCGCAGCCACTCATGGCCGCCATTACCGTCGCACCGGATAGTGTGGTGCGCAGCGTCAATATGCCATTGGGCGATCGTGCTGACCGGATGAGTGGGCGGAATCGCCACCCGGGTCCACATCTGCTGGTAGTCTGCCGGGAACATCGGGATGGACTGCGAGAAGGTGGGCAACGCAAAAGCCAGCAGGGCAAATACGCAAACGCCGTGCAGAAGAGGTGCGCGGCAATACCGGATACGGAAATTCTGCATGTTCATCTCCTGTTGAGATCTCCCGGCTGAAAAAGTGCCGTCGGTAACTCGCAGGAATTCTAGCACCCTGGTACTCAAAGGGAATGAGCTTGCAAGTGCGCTGGGCGTAGGCATCGAAGCTTCTAAGCCGCGTCTTCCTGAACATGAAATCGCAAAGTTTTCAGGAAACATATTTCCGCGCAGCGGGTCTGTACAGTTGGCGCTGGCGGTTGCGATGTGTGTAGCCAGCGAGTAGTGGGGATTTGTCAACAAACACTCCCGGCGGCGCGATCTTGAGCCCAACGAAGTCGTGTTCGCGCCTTACCCCAGGCCATCGGCCTTAGATTTGTACGGCTGTCCTGGGCTGTAATTTGCAGGAGGTTTGAGGCATGCGCTGGGTACGTGTCGTTCTGGGAACTTCAGGCATCGCGGTCTTCGCGGGACTCGTTGGCTGTGCAATTGGCGGGTCAAACCTTTCACTCACGCAGCCGTCTTCGCTGCCGACCGCGGTACTCTTCGTCTCCAGGCCGCCGAGTTCGCTGGCGGTGAATGCCACAGCCAACATTTATGCCGCTGCAATCTACTCCAGCGCCGTGGCCGCCAACACCCGCAATACCCTGGTGAATTACTCGATCAGTTGCGGCAGTGCTGGGGCGTGCGGCACATTGGAGCCCAGTTCTGAAGGGGGCGCGATTGTATTCAAGGCCCCGTCGGCAATTCCTGCCGGGGGCACCGTTACGCTGACGGCTACGGCCCAGGCCGATGCGAGCAAGTCTGCCTCTGCCACCATCACCATCGTGCCGCCCATCCCCATCTCAGTCTCGCTGTATGGTAGCGTTCCGGCATCGGTACAGGTGGGCACCTCGCTCAGGTTTACCGCGCTCATTCAGAACGATGTGACAGCGAACCCCCAGGTGAAATGGACGCTGAGCTGTGGGGGGACCGCGTGCGGCTCGCTCAGTACGGCAACAACGACCAACGTCCAGCCCACAACGTTTACCGCGCCGGCGGCGATTCCCCAGGGAGGCACGGTGACGGTTACGGCAACTTCACTTACGGATGCAACTAAATCCGCATCCGCGACCGTCGCCATCACTCCGCCGGCGCCTACGCTGGCCGATGGCGCCTATGTCTTTCAACTTGAGGAGTCCACAGGCTTCATCACCGGCGCCTTCGTCGCCAAAGCAGGCTTGATCACCGGCGGCGAGCAGGATGCAACCGTCGAAGACGCATACGACAACGCTTATAACGAGCAGCAACTGATCACAGGAGGCAACTACGTCGCGACGCCATCCGGCAACCTCCAGGTGAATCTGCAGGTCGGTCCTTACGAGACAGAGACGTTTTCCGGAGTTGTCGCGGCTGGCGGTAAGGGACTGATCAGTGCAATCAACGGTCTCAATGGGACGGGTACGCTCGATCCGCAGAGCAGCGTAACGGCTCCCTCCGGCGGCTATGCAGTTTCACTCTACGGAGGCAACTATTATGGCAATCCGGCGTGGGTCTATGGGGTGGTGAACGTGGATAGCCCGGGAAGCATCTCCGGCAATGGAAGCACACTGGACGTTGTGGGTGGCGTGCTGGCGGCGGGCAGTACGGTGGGTCTAAGCGCCAGCACAGTGTCTGCGCCGGATATCTACGGAAGAGTGCTGTTCACGCTGAACCCGGCCGCGAACTCGCAACTGCCGCCGCTCAATCTGGCGGGATACATCGTGGACGGTGCGCGGATCCGGCTAAACCAGGCGATGCCCCAGAGCATGGTGTATGCGTATGACAGCGTTACCGGCGGCACGGCGTTGGGCCAGGGCGCGAACACCGGCAGGTTCAGCGCGCAGACGGTAGCCGGCAGCAGTTATGTGTTTGCGGCGCAGGGCAGCGATACGCACGGCACCCTGCAACTTGCCGGAGTGCTCAACTTCAATCCAGGGAGCACTGTAAGCGGCACGCTGAACTGGAATAACCTGACCGACAGGACGCCGCAGCCGCCGCTGAACTTTACCGGCGCCTATGCGGTGGATTCGACGGGCCGTGTGACCCTGACGAATCTCACGGATGGAGCCACATTCACCTATTCGATGCGGCTCTATCTGGATGGAAATGGCGGCGGGCTGCTGCTGTCCAACAATCCAGACAGCATTTTTGCGGGGCAGGTCTATCGGCGCCAGACAGCTGTGTTTTCCTCTGCCTCGCTTCAGGGAAGCTACGGATTCAACGGCAGTCTTTACACATACAGCTCGCAGTATGGCTCGCAATGGGGCAACGTGACCGGGCCGCTGACGGCAACGGCCAATGCCTCAAGCAACGATGTGGCGGGCTATGCGGACGCCAACGGCGCTTCGGCCGACTTTGCGGTGAATGGGAGCTTTGCAGCAGCTCCGGACGGGGTTTTGCCGGGGACGCTTACGGGCTTTGGCGGCGCTGCCCCAACCACCGGCAATCCCTTCACACTCTACCTGGTGGATTCCACGCAGGCGGTAGCGATTGAAACGGATAACGCTCAACTGGTGCTGGGACAGCTGGAACGGACGCAATAAAAAAGCCCTTCGGCTTTCACTCTGTCACCTCAAAAAAGATGACTGCGTGAAAGCCGAAGGGCTGTGGTTGGATGCGGCGCTTAAGCCTTGGCGGAAGTGAGCGCGCCCAGGTCGGCTGCCATCTTTTCCGTGGAGAAGGCTTCGAGGATATCGCCCTCCTTCAGATCGCCGAAGTTGGCCACGCCGATACCGCACTCCATGCCGTTGGTGACTTCGCGGGCATCGTCCTTGAAGCGCTTGAGCGATCCAATCTTACCCTTGAAGACCTGCTCCCCGCCGCGCATGACCTTGACGTCGGAGTCGCGGCGGATCACGCCATCCTGCACGCGGCAACCGGCGATGGTGCCCACCTTGGGGATGCGGAAGATGTTGAGCACCTCGGCGCGGCCCATGTAGTTCTCCTTGAAGACCGGTTCGAGGAGGCCCATCATGGCCAGGCGAATCTCATCCTGCAACTCGTAGATGATGGAGTGCAGGCGGATGTCCACGTTCTCCTGCTGCGCCAGCTCAGCGGCCTTGCGCTCGGGGCGCACGTTGAAGCCGATGACGATGGCGTTGGAGGCGGTGGCGAGGAGCACGTCGCTCTCCGTGATGGAGCCGACGCCGGAGTGGATGACCTTGATGCGCACCTTCTCGGTCGACATTCTGACCAGTGAATCGGCCAGCACTTCCACGGAGCCGGTAACGTCGCCCTTGATGATGACGGCAAGGTCTTTGATGCCGGCCTGGCGAATCTGCTCGGCGAGGCCTTCCAGCGAGACGCGGGAGCTTTTGGCGAGCTGAGCCTCGCGCTCCTTCATCTTGCGGTACTGGGCGATGCCCTTGGCCTTGTCGCGATCGGCCACGACGAGGAAGGTGTCGCCGGAGTCGGGCAGGGCCTCGAGACCGAGCACTTCCACCGGCGTGGAGGGACCCGCCACGTCGATCGAACGGCCGCGGTCATCAAACATGGCGCGGACCTTGCCGAAGGTGTTGCCGACGATGTAGCTGTCGTTGACGTGCAGGGTGCCGTCCTGAACGAGGACGGTGGCCACGGCGCCGCGGCCGCGATCCAGCTTGGCTTCCAGCACCGAGCCCAGAGCCTTGCGCCCCGGGGTGGCCTTGGGAGCCTTGATGTCGCTGACCAGACAGATCATCTCCAGCAGCAGGTCCAGGTTCATGCGCTTCTTGGCAGAGACCTCGACGAAAACGGTGGAGTTCTCGCCGCCGCCAGCCCACTCCTCGGGAATCAGACCGCGATCGGCGAGCTGCTTCTTCACGCGGTCGGGGTTGGCCTCGGGCTTGTCGATCTTGTTGACGGCCACGATGATCGGCACTTCCGCCGCTTTGGCGTGGTCGATGGCTTCCAGTGTCTGCGGCATCACGCCGTCGTCGGCAGCCACCACGATCACCACGATGTCTGTGACCTTGGCGCCGCGGGCACGCATGCGGGTAAAGGCCTCGTGACCCGGGGTGTCGAGGAAGACGATCTCGCGGCCGGAGGCCGGTGAGCCTTCCTTGGCAAACTTCACCTTGTAGGCGCCAATGTGCTGCGTAATGCCACCCGCCTCGCCGGCGGCCACGTCGGTCTCGCGGATCGCATCGAGCAGCGAGGTCTTGCCGTGATCCACGTGGCCCATGACGGTGACCACGGGGGCGCGGGGGATCTCGACCTCGTCGATGTTCTCGGCTTCCAGAGCCTCTTCAATGGCCTGGTTGGCAATCTCTTCTTCGTAGCTGATGACGTTGGCTGCGGCGCCGAACTTGGCGGCCACATCCTTGACCATCTCAGCGTCGAGAGACTGGTTCACCGTGACGAACACGCCGCGCATCAGCAGCATGGCGATCAGGTCCTTGGCGCGCGTATCCAGCTTTTCTGCCAGATCCTTAACGCTGATGCCCTCGGTGACCGTAATCTCGCGAGTGATCGGAAGCGGCTCGTTGGTGAACTGTGCCCCGCCATAACGCGGCGGCGGCACAAATCCCTTCATCGGGCCTTCCTTGGTCTTGGGGTACTGCTGCTGACCGCGGCCGCGACCCTTGGCGGTGCGCTGCGCGCGCGGCGCCTCAGTGGGCGGCGGCGGAGCGCCACCCGGGCCCGGGCGGGGACCGCCGAACCCGGGGCGCGGGGCGCCAAAGCCAGGGCGCTGGCCAAAGCCGGGACGTCCGCCCGGAGCTCCGGGAGCGCCGCCGGGAGTGAAGCCGCCGGCCGAGGCGCGGGTAGGATGCTTGGGGCGCGGACCACCGGCATACTGGCCGGGAGTACGCTGGCCGGGGGCGCCTGCGGGTCGGCGATCAAAGATCGGCTTGCCTCGTTGAATGCCGGCTCCCGGAGCGAAGGTGCCGGTCGGCACCGCCGTGCTGGCGGGGGGCGGCGTGGGCGCTTTGTACACCGGGCGCGGCCCGGTTTGCGGCATCACCATCCGGCGTACCGGTGCGGCAGGCGTCTGAGGCTGTGCTGCAGGCGTTTCAGCTGGCGCAGCAGGCGCGGCTGCTTCTGCCGCGGGAGCGTCCTGCACTGCCTCGGCCACAGGAGCCGGAGCAGGCTCCGCGGGAGCGACAGGCGCGGCAGGAGGTGGAGCCACTACCACCACGGGAACCTCTGCCACAGGCTCGGGTGCAGCGGCGGGCGGCGCAACCGGAGCCGCCGGAGGAACCACCACCGCGGGCTTTTCCGCGACACGGGGATGCTCCTCGCGGGCAGGCGTCACATGCGGCGTGACCGGCGGCTTCACCACGACCGCGGCGGGCGGCGCCACGGCAACGGCCGGCTTGGCGACATGCACTGCTCCCGCGGGCGGCTTGGCTACGACCGCACCCGCAGGCGGACGCGAGGCGATGGCCGGCTGGGCCGCCGGATGAGCGATGATGGGCGGCGCCTGGCGTGGCTGAGGCACAATCTTGCGCGGTTCAGGCCGGGCCGCAGGCGGCTGCACAGCAACCACGGGCTGCGCTGGCTTGGCCGCTGGGGCCGCAGGCGCTGCCGCCGGAGGCTTGACCGCGACGCGAGGATGACGAGCTTCTTCTTCCTCTTCTTTTTTCTTGGCCAGAATGGCCTTCATCACATCGCCGGGCTTGGAGATGTGCGAGAGGTCGATCTTGGGTGTAATTGCCTGCGCGCCACGCTGGGATGACGAGCCACCCTGGGATGCCGAGCGGGAGCCCTGCGCAAAATGCGTGCGCACCTTCTCCGCCTCAGACTCCTCCAGCGAACTGGAGTGGGTTTTACCGGCCGCCAGGCCAAGCTCCGCCAGAATGTCGAGAATCCGCTGACTCTTGACCTCCAGCTCACGCGCGAGAATGTTAATTCGAACCTTGCTCATCCGCCTCTTTTCAGATTGTGCTACCCAAAGCCCTTAGTCGCTCATAGCTTCCTCATGGCAATGGCCGCGCTCTTCACTACTATTATTGTTCCACCGGAGACAAATCAGGCGGCGCATTTTATGCGCCACCCTCTTCATCCGGCTGCTGCTCTTCCGGGTTGTTCTCTTCCGCGGGCGCTTCCTCCGCGGAAGTCGCCTCGGTCGCTTCGCCGAGCTCGGCTTCCACCGGCGCGGCTTCTAACTCTGACTCCACCGCGACTTCCGGCTCCGGAGCCTCTTCCCCTTCGGCAAACTGGCCAAAGTAGTGGCGAACGGCAACGGAGATCTTTTCCAGGGTCTTTTCACCGATGCCGGGAATCTCTTCCAGTTGCTCGGGGGTCATGTCGGCCAGACCCTCGACCGTGGTCACGCCGGCAGCGATCAGTTTCTGGATGATGTTGTCGCCCAGCTCGGTCACCTGCTCGATCGGCGTCGTCGGCCCGCCGGAGAGAGCCTGCATCTGCTGCTCCACTTCCTGGCGCTTCTCTTCCTCGCTCTTGATGTCGATCTTCCAGCCCAGGAGCTTGGCCGCCAGGCGTACGTTCTGGCCCTTTTTGCCGATGGCCAGGGAGAGCTGGGTGTCATCCACGATCACTTCCAGCTGCTTCTCCCCCAGGTCGGTGATGGAGACGCGGCTTACCTTCGCAGGCTGCAAAGCCTTCTCGGCAAAGGTGGTGATCTCTTCGCTGAATTCAATGATGTCAATCTTTTCGCCGCGCAGCTCACGAATGATGGACTGCACGCGCATGCCCTTCATGCCTACGCAGGCGCCCACCGGATCCACATCCTTATCGCGCGACTGTACGGCAATCTTCGTGCGCTCACCGGCCTCACGGGCGATAGCCCGGATGACCACGGTGTTGTCATAAATCTCCGGAACCTCGCTCTGGAAGAGGTTCTGCACCAGTTCCGGCGCGGCACGGCTCACAACCACCTGCGGACCCTTGGCGGCGCGATCCACCTTGAGCAGCACTACCCGCACCCGCTCGCCCACGGTGAACTGCTCCAGACGCGACTGCTCGCGGCGCGGGCAGCGGGCTTCGGCCTTGCCCAGGTCGAAGATCACATCCTGACCCTCAACGCGCTTGACGGTGGCGTTGAGCACTTCCTTTTCGCGATGCGCGTACTCCTGGAACACGGTGTCGCGCTCCGCTTCGCGGACCTTCTGGAAGATGATCTGCTTGGCCAGCTGCGCGGCAATCCGGCCCAGCGGAGTGGTGTCGCGATAGATGCGGATCTCGCTGCCCACCTCGACGCCCGGCGCCATCTGGCTGGCTTCCTCCAGGGTGATCTGGTTGACGGGATCCTCGATCTGATCCTCGTCGGCCACAACCGTCTTGTAGACGTATGCGGTGATCTCGCCGGTCTCCCGGTTGAGCTCTCCGCGCATGTTTTCCTGAGTCTTGTAGTACTTGCGGGTGGCCAGGGCAATGGCCTCCTCGACGGCGCCCACTACGATGGCGGGGTCGATGCCCTTCTCCTGACTCAGGAGCTCAATGCTCTGGTACAAAGCGCTGGTGGCCATACTGTGCTTACTCTCTCATTCCCGCGCGGCGCCGGAGGTGTTCCTTCCTGCGCCGGCTTGTTGGTCGTGCCCGTCCGCCTGCTCATCCTGAACGACGCGTCCGGCTCCTATGTTGCCTTGCCGCCTGCGGAACAGCCAGTCAAGGGTGAAGAACTGATTGCTGACGGGGTAAAGCTGCCTGCTAAATCTCCGGCAGCAACTGTGCCAGCTCAATGTTGCCGAGCTCGATCTCGACCGTGTTCAGGCCGGTCTTGCGGCTCTTGCTGTTCTGCTTTACGGCGCCCAGATCAATCGTGATGGTTCCCGGCGCCGCGCCTTCGGCTGGGGCCATCAGGCGTCCTTGCCAATGGCGGTTGTTGCGCACCGGCTCGTAGGTCCGCACCTTTACCAGGCAACCTGCAAACCGTTGAAAGTCCTCTGCATGGTTCAGCTTGCGATCCAGACCGGGCGAGCTCGCTTCCAGCGTGTACGCATCCCCGGGAACCAGGTCTTCCACATCCAGCAGAACACTGAAATCCCGGCTGAACTCCGCGCAATCCTCATGGGTTACGCCGGAGAGCTGCTCGACCGACAACCCGCCTTCGCGCAGCCGTTCGGGCAGGGTTTCCGCTTCAAATCCCGGCTCCCCAGCCGCAATCGCCGCCTTCAGGCGGGCTCGGCCTTCCGCGTTCTTCTCCAGGTAGACGCGCAACGTCCGTTCCTTCGCCGGGCCAAGGAACTCGAGGTCCACCACGTCCAGCCCGTGCGAGGCCGCCACCCGTTGCGCGGCCGATCGGATTTCGTCCAGCTTAACTGCCATGTTTCCTACGCCGTCTGCGGACGGCCGTTTGAATCCGGCGTGTTCACAACCGGATATTTGCCGCAAATAAAAAGTGGGCTATCAGCCCACTCCTCTCTCCGCCAGCCGGCATGTTTACACGAAGTCCTGGCGGACAAATTCGTCTGCACCACTAGAATACGGCGAAACCGCGCGAATTTCAATGCCCGGCCCGCAAGGCAAGTTGGTGATTCCGCAGAAATGGGCCTATAATGCCTCCCAGCAATCCACTTACGTACAAGGATGCCCGTCCCCGACATCCGGTGTTGAGGAGGCTCTGATGCTCAGATCGCTGATGCTTCTCTTTGGGGCTGCAATGTTTGCCCTCGTTCCCACCTCCAGCCTTGGTGGTACGCCGCAGCAAGCTGCTCCACCCCCAGCCCCCGCGGCTCCCGCAGCGGCTCCGGCCGCTCCTGTCAGCTACCCCGCAAATCCCGTCAAACCGACTCCCGAATCGCAGGCCAAGGCCAAATCCCTCTACAAGATGGACTGCGCTATGTGCCACGGAGACAACGGCAACGGAAAGACGGATGTAGCCACCAGCATGGGCATGACCATGCCCGACTGGAGCGATGCCAAGACCCTCGCCGGCAAGCAGGACGGAGAGTTGTTCCAGACCATCCGCAATGGCAAGGACAAGATGCCGCCAGAGGCCGCATCCCGGGCCAATGACACCGAGTTGTGGAACCTGGTGATCTATATCAGAAGCTTCTCAAAGCCCTAGATTTTCTTGGGCTCCGGACTCTCTTGGTCGCGGACTCGCTTCGTCCTGGATGCAAATCGTTGCAAACAAAGGGCGCGGGGTAAGGTGGTCGCCTGCGCCCGTTGTTGTGCGTGCCGGACCTGGGCCCGGGTTGATCCGCTGCTTCAGCCGACCAGTGTGATCGTCGGGCAGGCCGCTTGGGCAACGATGGAAAATGCGCCGGAGAGCCTGGACTCCAGCCACAGATGCGAGCTGTGGTGCACTGAGAGCACCAGTAGATCAATCTGCGACTTCTGGATATGTTCGAGAATGCGAAGATGGGCGGTTCCGCTCTCGACAACGCCCTCGGGCGATCCCTGAATCTCTGCCTGCGAGGCCTTCAGACCGACCATCGCCTGGGCCAGCCGCTGCTGGGCATCCCGGAGCTTGGCTGCGTTTTGCGCATCGTCGTGCTGCACCACGTGCAGCACTTCCAACTCCGCGTTCAATGTCTTGGCCAGACCTGCCGCATAACCCGCCCCGCGCGCAAAAGCGGAGGAGAGGTCAGTCGCGTACAGAATCCGGCGGATGGGAGCAGCATTGTCGGTCAGCACCGGCGTGTTCGGCCCGACGGTGAGCACCGGGCAATCGGCTGAGCGCAGAATCCGTTCCGCCTCAGAGCCAACTAGGCCGCGATCGATCCGGCTGCGCGCCTGGGTTCCCAGTACGATCAGGGCCGGTGCATTCTCCCTGGCAAGCCGCGGAATCTGCTCGTCCGGAGAACCCTGCAACAGAATGGGGCGCGTACAAGCGACCTTCTGCGCGAATTTTTGTACCGTTTCATTGAGCGCGGTCTCAATGTCCCTGCGCTGCATGCTTTTCACTGAGAAGCCGGAACTGGCTTCAAGTTCCAGGGCAGCCTGCGACAGCATGACTGCGTGGGCGATGATCAGGTCTGTATTGAACCGGCTGGCCATGAGTGCCGCATAGCGGCCAGCATTCTCTGAGGAGGATGAGAAGTTCGTTGCATAAATCACGGCTTTGGGTGGCAGCAGAACGGTTTCGGCCATAGCAGGGGAAAATCTCCTGGGGATCTATAGATTGAAAAAGTGGTGAATTTCCTGCGCCGTACACGATCAACGGGCGAGAGGTGACGGTCTATCGCCGGCCTGGCGAAACTCCAGACGGGTCCGCGCTCATCATACTACTGTAGGCAGCGGGCAGGCTCTGGGGCGTACCCAGTAGTGTGAGGATTTCCTTTTCGATTGCCTTGGGTTCGGTCTCTCCCTGAAAGCGGCCGCGAACCACGCCGTGCCGATCAATCACATAGGTGAGTGGAAGCCCCAGCACGCCGCCGTAGCGCCGGCCCAGCACATCGTCTCCCATGGCCACCGGGTAATTGATCTTGAGCCGGGATACGGTCTTGCGCACCGGCGCAACGTCGTCATCCATTGAGATCCCGATGATCTGCAGGCCCCGCGTGCCGTAACGCCGCTGCCAGTCCGCGAAAACCGGCATCTCCACCTGGCACGGGCCGCACCACGTGGCCCAGAAGTTGAGCAGAATCACTTTGCCGCGATAGCTGGCCAGGTCCAGATGCTTGCCCTGCAGATCGGTGCGCGTAATCTCCGGAGCCTTCTTGCCAATCAGCGACTCCTGGGGGGCATGCTGCGTGCGTCCGGCGACCACAACCCCGGGGAGCAGCAGCAGCGCCAGCGCCAGCACGACCGGTTTCAGGCTTCTACTGCGCAACGGGATACCCTTTGTTGACCCAGTCGGTGCCGAAGTTGTTCGCCAGGTAGAGCGCCTTGGCATGCGTAAAACCCATCTGGTGCAGCAGGTGATAGGCAGGCGCGATGTTGGGGCAATGCCCCCACGGGCAGCAGCCGCAATAGATCACAATCGCCGTGCCGCGGTCGAGCTTCTCCACACGCGCGCGCAACTGCTGCAGGCCGGCATCCTCTGCGGCGGGCCCGGCATACACCGAACCCGGAATGTGTGCCTCGCCAAAGAGCATGTGCGAGCCCACCTGGAAAATAACCAGCTTGTGCGCGGCTCCTGACTGGAGCATCTGATTCAGCTCCGCCGGTTGCATCAGCGCGCTCTGTGGAATGGACAGGGCGCTGCCCGGACCGGAGTGAGGCTGCGCGGCAACGCGGCCTGCGGCGCACAGCAGAAAAGCGAGACAGAAAAGAAGGGCAGTGTTGCGAAACATGCGAAAGCTCATGGCGTTCACTCCGCAAACAGTGTACGTCTTCACAGCGGCTTGCCGTCCACGCGCAGACCAGCCCCGCTGCTGCGCTTGCGAAAGACGACCTTGAGCTCCCGCCGCCACTGGCTGCTCAGGCCAATCAGCTCCCACTCCACCTCCGGAGCCAGGTAGCGCAGCACCGGCTCGTTGGCCGGATGAATGGCCAGCGCCGGGGCAGCCAGCAGCAGGCGCGGATTCCCCGGCGAGATCTCCATGCCGGGGAAGTAGCCCGCCCGCTCAAACGACGAGAGGGGCCGGCTCGTGCCTGCTCCTACGGCGCGGTCGGCGTTGAGTGCGCGTACGCGAATCCAGTAGTCCAGCGCCTGCAGGGGCAGGTGCAGGTCTTCGGCAGCCTTCAACTCCAGAATCGTGAGCCGGTGGTTGTGGTCCAGGGTAAGCAGGTCCAGCATGCCGCGGTCGCCCGCGCTGAGCGCAGGAACCTGCGAATACATCGGATCGCTCTGCAGGCTGGGAAAGACCTCCTCGATGTGCTGACGCAGTTCCGACTCCAGCCACCGCTCCGGTGCCATGCGAAACAGCGGATCGGTGTGCATGCCATCCGGATGGCGGCTGAGGAAGAGGCGTGCGAAGAGCTCGCGGGCCAGTGCTTCATTCTCTTCGGTCAGTGGAGTCTCATGCGCGCCGGCCCCGAAGGTGATCTCGTCCTCGAGGGAAAAGGAGTGCGTCGAGGATGCATGACGCACCCGGGCAAACTCCAGCCCATGCAGCAGCAGGCCCACTTCAGTCGGCGAGTTGGCATGAGGCTCGATGCGCGTGCGTGCCGCCGCAGGAACAAGTGACAGCAGGCGATCGAGCCCCGCGCGGCAGCGCTCCACGGCCGCAGAGGCTGAGAAGGCGTGCACCAGCTTTGACTCCAGGTTGCC
Organism: Acidobacteriaceae bacterium; assembly: GCA_027452125.1. Classification (GTDB taxonomy): domain Bacteria; phylum Acidobacteriota; class Terriglobia; order Terriglobales; family Acidobacteriaceae; genus Telmatobacter. The sequence goes on from DAIDGZ010000070.1 coordinate 57,888, forward strand.
GGTGTCGTGGATGTCCACCTGCTCCAGAGCCTCGCTGCGCTCGTCCAGCGTGTACAACTCGAAGTTTGCGGCGGCGTGATTAAGCCAGGCCATGCGCTCCGCGGTGGTACGCCAGCAGCCGGCGGGCACAATCACTTTGAGCCCGCCAAAGTGGCGGCGCGCATCGCCCTGCTGGCGGCAGTAGTCCAGCCAGAGCAGGCCCAGGGTCAGGATGCCGTTGATAGTGGCTCCGGACTCATCCCCGCCGACGCCGATCACCGCATCTGCCGCCGTGCCGCGCAACAGGCGGCCGCGTGCATACGCGGGGCCGAAGCTGTGCTCCAGATCCATCGCGGAGCGCATGCCGTCCACTTTGGCGCCCAGGAACTGCCGGGAGAGCACGCGCTCCAGCAGGCGCAGGTAGTTGCGGCGAGACTGGTCACGCGCACTGGGAGAGCGGCGGTCGCCGGTAGGCGCCAGTTCCAGCAGTTGCGGCCGCGTTACGCCCATGCGACGGGTGGAGATGCGCAGCGTGCTGCCGCGCTGCTGCACCTCCAGCACCGTGCGGATGAGGTTGCGCTCTTCGCTCCACAGCTGCAAAAGGCAGCGCCCATGCTGCTCGGCGATGGAGTAGCGGGCGGTGCGCATCTCAAAGACGATGCGCCCCTCCTCCAGCAGCGCGGCAGACGGATGGTCGGCCAGGTACTCCTCGATATGCTGCGCCAGTCGCGCGGCAGATGCAGGTTCCATGCCTGACGCCATCTGCGCCGTCCTCCTACCAGCCCATACGGGTGCGCAGGCTGGTGATGTGCGCGGTGTGGTGGCGCGAGTGCCACTCGTAGAGTGCCAGAGCGCGGGCCAGGTCCTGCCGTCCCATCGCGGGGTGGATGTAGCCGCGCTGGAAGTCCTCTTCGCTCATCGATTCCAGCAGAGCGACCCAGCGGCTGTGCAGCGCATCCAGCAGGGAGATGGAAAGCTCCACCGGGGTACGGCAGTCGGCCAGCCGGGCCCAGGCGGCCTCATCGTAGGGCTTGATCGTAGGCCACTCTTCGGTGAGCGCCAGCTTATAGCGGATGAAGGAGTTGGCGTGGCTATCCGCCAGATGGTGCACCACCTGGCGCGAACTCCAGCCTCCTTCGCGGTAGGGCGTGTCAAGCTGGGCATCGCTCAGGCCGTTCAGGGCCGCGCGCAACTGCTCAGGCAGCAGCCGCAACGTCTGAATGTGGGCCGCGCGTACAGCCGGTGTGTTCGCCGCAGGCGGCGCAAACCGGCCAACGGGAAAGCGCAGGTCATCTGTTTGGGTCATGGTCAGAACCTTACCATGACCGCTGGCCCTGGGGAACCACGCGCCGCGGCTGGCTCGCCCTCTCGAGCGGCACTATGCTTCCGGTCTTGCCTGGCGGCGATGCGCCTGAATGGCGACAGGACCCATCTTACGGAGACCATTCAAAATGAACGCCATCTTTCCTCAAACGGCGAACCGTCAATGGACAACCGGTCTCAAGCGAAGGGGTCGCCCTGGTAATTGTCAACCATCCTTCTCCTTCCCCCGCCCGTATCTCCAGTCAATAGAACAGCTTCCACCATCCGCCCCGGTGCAGATAATTTTCCTTGCTTCCTCTATCCTTGCCTCAGGAAGCGAACCGCCAGGCGCCGCCGACTGCTGAACCAGCGCAATATCTTGTTCATAACCGCTTTTTTCTCCATAAAATACGCGTTTTTTCGCATAAATACACGCAGTTTTTTGCAGAGTCGCGGCTTACGTGGTTGCCTGCAAAGTATTGATAGAAAGTGGTTTGTCATGGCAAGCTGCGTCCGGCGAGAAGCAAAAATGCGAGGGACCCCCCGGGGGGGCAGTGGGAACCTCCGTCAGCTCGCACGGCACCACAGAACTGAATAGCTCAAGTCCTCAACCGCTCCGGTCTCCAACTCACCCCGGCACGCATTCCGGCGTACACTGGAGCCACGATGACTCATCCCTCTGCTTCCCCTGAATCCGGCCACAAACGGTACTTTTTTGAGAAGTTCGGCATCACGGAGCGGCTGCTGGAACGCTGCCTGGGTGAGGCTCTCTCCGCCGGCGGCGACTACGCCGACCTGTACTTTGAGTCGGTGACCGCGACCTCGCTCGGCGTGGACGAGCAGATCGTCAAGTCCGCCAGCCAGGGAACCAGCGCCGGCTGCGGCATCCGCGTCATCAGCGGGGAGCGTACTGGGTACGCCTACACCGACAATCTCAGCCCCGAGCGGCTCCAGCACGCGGCAAAGACGGCGGCGCTGATCGCATCCGGGCCGGCGAAGCAGCCGGTGCAGGGATTCACCGAGAAGCCCATGGCGGACCTGTATCCGGTACCCCTGGGCGGATTTGACCTTGACCTGGCAGCCCGGCTGGAGCTGGTACTGCGCGCGGATCGCGCGGCGCGGGCCTTTGATACGCGCGTGGTGCAGGTGCGCGCCGGCTATTCGGAAGAGCTGCGGCGCATTCTGGTGGTGGGTAGTGACGGCGCCTTTGCCAGCGATACGCAGCCGCTGTGCCGGTTGAACGTCTACGTGATCGCCCGCGATGGGGCTGTGACGACCAAGGGTGCAGCGGGCGGAGGTGGACGAGCCGGCCTGGAACAGTTCGTGGGCAGCAAGAGTCCGGAACATCTGGCGCAGGAGGCGGCTCGCGGAGCGATTCTGCAACTCGGCGCGGTGCCCGCTCCCGCGGGAGAGATGCAGGTGGTGCTGGGCCCCGGCTGGCCGGGCATCCTGCTCCACGAAGCGGTGGGGCATGGGCTGGAGGCGGACTTCAACCGCAAGAAGACCTCGGCCTTTGCCGGGCTGATCGGCCAACAGGTAGCGAGCTCTAAGGTGACGGTGGTGGATAACGGCACCATCGCCGGACGGCGCGGCTCACTGAACGTAGACGACGAGGGCTCGCCTACGCAGGAAACAGTGCTCATTGAGAACGGCGTGCTGCGGGGGTATCTGTCGGATAAGCTTTCGTCGCGCCTGATGGGCATGCCCAACACCGGCTCGGGCCGCCGTCAGAGCTACCAGTCCATTCCAATGCCGCGCATGACGAATACCTACATGCTCGCCGGGGAAGACGATCCCGAGGATATTCTGCGTAGCGTCAAGCGCGGCTTGTATGCCGTGAACTTTGGCGGCGGACAGGTGGATATCACCAATGGCAAGTTCGTCTTCTCCGCGTCAGAGGCCTACCTGATCGAGGATGGCAAGATCACCGCGCCGGTGCGTGATGCGACCCTCATCGGCAACGGGCCGGAGGCGCTCAAGTACGTGTCTATGGTAGGGAACGATCTGAGGCTGGATGAGGGCATCGGCACCTGCGGCAAGGACGGTCAGAGTGTGCCGGTGGGTGTAGGCATGCCGACGATCAAGCTGGACCGGATGACGGTGGGCGGTACGGGCAGGTAAGACGGTCTCTGCATGCGCAAGGGCATTTTGTTAGTGTTGAAACCATGTCCAACACTGCTCTCGCTCCCGATGTGACCGGTCATGAACTGCAGGCTTTAGCTGTCGATGTTGTGGCAATGGCCATGAAGGCTGGAGCCAGCGACGCCGAGGCCGTGGTGCGCGAAGGGGATGAGTTCAGCGTGACCGTGCGCATGGGCGAGGTCGAGACGCTGAAGGAGTCCGGCTCGCGGGGGCTGGGACTGCGGGTGTTTCTGGGCAAGCGGTCGGCTTCGGCCTCGACAAGCGACCTGACGCCGGACGGCCTGCGGCAACTCGTGGATGGGGCGCTGGCCCTGGCCCGGGTCACCGAGGAGGATGCCTGCAACGGCCTGCCGGAGTACGGCGAGTTTGGCCTGATCGAAGACGACCTGCATCTCTACTACGAGGATGTGTACTCATTGCCCGGGCCGGAGCGCATTGAATGGGCGCGACGGGCTGAGGCCGCGGCACTGGCCGCCGATCCGCGCATCAAGAACTCAGAGGGCGGCAGCTTCGACGCGGCCACCGGGCGCAAGATACTGGCCAACTCGCGCGGGTTTGTGGGCGGCTACCGCACCAGCTATGCGGGTGTGGCGGCGGCTCCGCTTGCTGTGGATGGCGATGGCCGGATGCAGCGGGATGCCTGGTGGTCAGGCGCGCGGCGCATGGCGGATCTGGAGTCGCCGGAGGCGGTGGGGCGTGAGGCTGCGCGGCGGGCGCTGCGCCGGCTGGGAGCGCGCAAGGTACCCACGCAGCGCGTCCCCATTGTGTTTGCGCCGGAGGTGGCGCGGTCGCTGATCGGCTCAGTGTTTGAGGCGGCCTCCGGGGACGTCATCTGGCGTGGAGCTTCATTCCTCGCGGGCAAGCTGGGCGAGGCCATTGCCAATGCCGCGGTAACCATTGTGGACGATAACCTGATG
>DAIDGZ010000071.1 GCA_027452125.1 Acidobacteriaceae bacterium
CGCGCTGCTGACCACCAAGCTGCCCATGCTGCTGAAGCTGGGCTTCTGGCCCGCCATACACGAGGCGCGCACCGACCTCTGCATGCTGCTCGGCCTCTTCGCCATTCTCCTCATGGGTGCGGGACGCATCTCGATCGACGCATGGGAGCGACGATAAGCCGCTCCGCGTCCGCCAATCCTGATTTCTTCAAGGAGCGGATATGGAGCACATGAACCTGCAGGACCGCATCTGGTCCATGACGGCGCGGCAGCTCGCCGAGCAGTGCCGCGTCCTGGCCGAAGCGCAATCCGCCCTGCTTGATGATGCAGTGCGCGAAGAGGCGAGGCGCCTTCACGAAGCCTGGCGCGATGCGCTCGACAGCCCCGGCGACAGCTATGATGACCGCGCCCGCAAAGCCTCTCTGCAGGCCGGCCTACGCAAGCGCACCATCGAAATCCTGGTCAAGGTGAGCCAGCGTATGGGCGGCGCCTGAGCCGCCCCCTACTCCCGCACACTGATGCCCAGCGCCTTCATCTTGCGGTAGAGGTGGCTGCGCTCCAGGCCCAGCAGACTGGCTGCATGGCTGATGTTGTTCCGCGCCTCTTCAATCTTCTTCAGGATGAACTCGCGCTCATATGCATCGCGCGCCTGCTGCAGCGTGGAGAACTCCTCGGTCGTACGCCCGCCCGCCTTGTAGGCCAGCGGCGGCAGATGCTTGCGCTCTATGCGCAACGCGCGCGGATTGAGGATCAGCACGCGCTCGATGACGTTCTTCAGCTCGCGCACGTTGCCCGGCCAGTGGTACTGCATCAGCGTCTCCAGCGCCTCCTCGCCAATCTCCACGCGCGGCCGCCCATACTGACGGCCAAACTCGCTCAGAAACTCCCGCGCCAGCAGCGGAATATCCTGCCTGCGCTCGCGCAGCGGCGGCACAAAAAACGGCACCACGTTCAGCCGGTAAAACAGATCCTCGCGAAAGTTACCCTTGGCAATCTCTTCTTCCAGATTCTTGTTCGTCGACGCAATCAGTCGCACATCCACGCGCAGCGGCTGCGTGCCGCCCACCGGGGTGAACATCTGGTCATCCAGAGCACTGAGCACTTTGGCCTGGGTCTTCAGGCTCATGTCGCCCACTTCGTCCAAAAACAGCGTGCCCCCATCGGCGCGCTCCAGCGTGCCGCGCTGCTCGCGCAGGCCGCCGGGCTGCGCGCCATGCCGGTAGCCGAACAGCTCCGCTTCAATATGCGCCTCGGGAATCGCCGCGCAGTTCAACTCCACAAACACCCGGTCATGGCGCAGGCTCTCCGCGTGAATCGCTCGGGCAATCAGTTCCTTCCCCGTACCGGACTCGCCGTAGATCAGCACACGTCCGTTGGTGGGCGCCATCAGCCGAATCTGCTGCCGCAGCGCCTTCACCGGCACGCTCTCACCGGTGAGCACCGAGCTTACATTGAACTGCCGCTTGAACTCCTCATTCTCCGTCCGCAGCCGCCGCGCCTCCACGGCATTCTTCACCGCAATCAGTGTGCGCTCCAGTGAGAGAGGCTTCTCGAGAAAATCAAATGCGCCCAGCTTGGTGGCCTTCACCGCCGTCTCAATCGTGCCGTGGCCGCTGATGATCACCACTTCCGGCCGCGTCTCCGCGGCCATCTGGCGAATGTCTCCCAGCACGTCTAATCCATCGCGGTCCGGCAGCCAGATGTCGAGCAGCACCACATCGTACGGCGCGTCCTGCAGCAGCACCTGCGCCTCGCCCGCCGTGGCCGCCGTGGCTACGCCGTAGCCCTCGTCGCGCAAAATCTCTTCCAGCAATCCGCGGATATCCGCTTCGTCATCCACCACCAGGATGTGATTCATTCAGCCTGCCCCTTGTCGATTTCTGCCACCGCATCCTGCAAGCCCGCCGGCAGCGCCGGCACCGCTTCAGCCTCCATCAAAGGCAGACGCAGCAAGAAGCGCGCACCCTTTGGACTGTTGGACTCCGCACGAATAGATCCGCCGTGTTCCTGCGCAATTTTCGCCGCAATCGACAGCCCCAGCCCAGTCCCTCGGTGTTTGGTCGAGTAGAAAGGCAGAAACAGCCGCTCGCGAATCTCATCCGTCAGTCCATGTCCGGTGTCGGAGACCGCCACCTCCACCGCGTCGCCATCCTCGCTGACCGCGGTTTGAACCCCCAACACCCGCAGCAGACTGCCCTGCATGGCTTCGGCGGCGTTATCGATCAGGTTGGCCAGCGCCCTGCGAATCGCCTCCGGATCGGCCAGCACTGTGGGCAGTTCCGGCGCCAGATCCCACTGCACCGTGATGCCGCCCAGCCGCCCGGCAAACATGGCCATCGCCTCCTCCGCCACGCGGTTCAGGTTGCAGGCGCGCGGCTGCGGCGCGGGGAACTGCGCCAGCGCTGAAAACTGGTCCACCAGCGAGCGCAGCGTGCCCACACAGCCCAGAATCACCTCGCTGCACTTGCGAATCACGCTCTGTGCATCGGCCTGTCCGCGATCCAGCGCACGTGCAATACGCTCGGCGGAGAGCGCGATCGGCGTGAGCGGATTCTTGATCTCGTGCGCCACCCGCTGCGCCACTTCCTTCCACGCCACCTGGCGCTGCGCCCGCAGCAGTTCCGTGGAGTCCTCAATCACCAGAACGGTGCCCGGCCATCCGTGCGCCAGCTCCAGCCGCGCTCCGGTCACTGCCAGGTGCACCGTGCGCCCGCGCAGGTGCACCTCCATCTCCGCCGAGGCCGCGCCCATGCGCTGCCCGCGCCGGATCAGCGAAGCCACCTCGTCTGCGCACTCTGCCGGAAGCAGAGACTCAACATGCTGCCCGGTCACTCGGGCATCGTCGCGCAGCCCCAGCAGCGCCGCGAAGGCTCGATTCGCCTGCAACACCATACCGGCGCCATCCAGCGTCACCACGCCACTGGGAATGGTTTCAACGATGGTCTCCAGTTCCCTGCGCCGCTCCTCAATCGACATATTGGCGGCCCGCAGTTGCGTCTGCGAGCTCTCCACCATCTTGCGGCTGGCATCCAGGTCTGCTGCCATGTGATTGAACGAGCGAATCAGATCGCCCATCTCCGTGGTCAGCGCCAGGCTTACCCGCTGCTCATACTTGCCATCGGCGATCTGGTCCATCGCGTCGGCCAGCGCTTCCACCGGCCGCGTAATCTGCTTGGAGAGAAACAGCGCCAGCCACACGCTGGAGAAGAACACCACCACCGTTATCAGCAGCAGCATCAGGACGAAGGTGGTGCGGATATTGTGCCGGGCGCGGAACAGCCGCCAGT
>DAIDGZ010000072.1 GCA_027452125.1 Acidobacteriaceae bacterium
CAGGGCGGCTGCATTTTGGCGCAGGATCAGGCTACGAGCACGGTGTGGGGCATGCCTGGAGCAGTGGCCTCCGCCGGGCTGGCCTGCAAGGTGGTTCCGCTGCACGGAGTTGCGCCTGAGATTCTTCGCCTGGCTGGGTGCACCCACACGGGAGTTCGCCCACTCCAGAGAATGGCGGTGCAGCGATGAGCAGCGAGGCCGCGGCCTACGGCTATCTGCGCGAACTGGTGTTTGGCCTTTCGCACAACGTGCTGGATCCGTCGCGCGATTATCTGTTTGACACGCGCCTCGCGCGCCTGCTGCGCAACCAGGGCATGAACTGTCTGCAGGATCTGGTGGTGCACCTGCGCACACGCTATGATCCTGCGCTGGAGCGGGCTGTGGCCGAGGCCATGACCATCAACGAGACCAGCTTCTTCCGCGATACGAGGCCCTTTGAGCTGTTGCGTACTACGCTACTGCCCAGGCTTATTGAGGCGCGCCGCCTGACGCGCACGCTGCGCTTCTGGAGTGCGGCGTGTTCCACCGGGCAGGAGGCTTACAGCCTGGCCATGCTGATGCTGGAGCACTTTCCCATGCTGGTCAACTGGGATATCCGCATCGATGGAACGGACATCAGCCACGAGGTGGTGGAACGCGCACAGGCCGGGCGTTATCACCGCATTGAAGTGAACCGTGGGCTGCCTGCGCGTTTGCTGGTGCGCTACTTTGACCACACCGGGGAGGACTGGGTGGTGAAGCCCGCGGTGCGGGCGCTGTGCAACTTTCGCCAGGCAGATCTGGGAGGCGAGTACCTGCCTTTTCGCCGCGCCAGTGACCGTTTTGACATCATCCTGTTACGCAACGTGATGCTTTATTTTTCGCAGGAGACGCGTCGCAGACTGCTTGGGGGGCTCCACGCATTATTGCCGCAGGACGGTGTGCTTTTTCTTGGCACCAGCGAGCAGCCGGCAGACCCGTCGCTGTGGACAGCCTCCCTGGAGGGAGGCGCGTGCCACTACAGGCCGGTGAGGCAGGGGGCAAGAGAGTAGGGCAGGCAATTGCGCCTGCATCGGCAGCGTATTTGCAGGTGCAAGAGATGCTGTTCGAGCGAACCGGGGCTTTCACCCCTGCTGCGTTCCGTCCTGCTCCGCGGCTTACTGTTTGGTGTCTTCTTCGAGCAACCGCTTTACCTCTGCGTGCAGTTGTTCGGTGATAGCGGCCTCAGTGTCTGTGGGAGAGAAACGAATGGGCCGGCCCACGCGCACCTCGAGCTGGCCAGAGCGGAACCAGCGGCGCTGGCCAATCTTCATCTCACCCATGCCACGCAGGGCTACAGGCAGCACTGGGACGCTGCACTGCTTCACCAGCAGTCCAATGCCGGGCCGGAAGCGCGCCAACTGTCCCTGCGCCGAGCGCGTGCCTTCAGGAAAGACGAGTACGTTATAGCCGCGATCCATGGCCTTGCCTGCGTGGGTAAAGCTGGCCTGGAAGTCGCGCAGCCGGGGCAAGGGGAAGACGTTGAACAGCGCGGTTACAAGATAGTAGGCGAGCGGTCCGAAGAGGAAGAAGCCCTGCTGGCTGGCTGGCTTTTCCGGATTGCGCCAGGCGCGGTAGGCGGCCAGCATCTCGCCGGACATGGCGGCGGCTACACGCCGCCGCAGGGCGCGGGGCAGCGCATAGAGCACCAACGGCCCATCGTAGGTGCTGACATGGTTGGCGACGATGAGCAGTGGGCCCTGATGCGGGAGCTGCGCCGGCAGCGAGATGTGCGGCCCGCCGAGCAGCCAGACCAGAGGGCGCATTACCGCCTCAGTGAATGCCGCGCGCAGCCACTCGACGGGCCTGCTCCAAGGCCACGTGGGATAGATGTGCCGCTCAGCGGAAGCAGTTGGGCGAGCAGCCGGCGCCACTGAATCAGCGGACGTAGCTGCGATGTTGGCCAAAGCGTGGAAGGCGGCTTTTGCAGGAGGGGCAGATTCTCCGGCGAGGAGGCGGCGCAATTCGCCGAGGGTCTCCACCTCGTCCAGAAGCCCACTGCCGGCGGCCATGCCCAGCCGCTCTTCAATGGCTGCGGCGAGTTGTACGCGGCCCAGGCTGTCTAGGTGCAAATCTTCGCTCAGGCGCAGCTCGTCGCCGACGCCTGCCGGAGCCTCGCCGGTGATCTGGGCGATGAGCGACAGCAGCCAGTCCTGCGTGGTGAAGGCGGTGCTGCGGGTATTGCCCGCGGCGGCGGCCTGAATGCCAGCCAGCCACTCGGCTACGGTCTTGCGGCGCACCTTGCCGGTGGAGGTACGGGGCAGGTCCGGCTCTGGCCACAACACCCAGCGGCGTACACGTTGAAACTCCGCCAGGCGCGCATTGGCTCGCTCTACGGCCTGGGAGGCGTGCTCCTCCGCGCCACGAAAGGCGAGCACGGCGCAGGGCTCGGGGCCGGCCGGCGTCTGCATGGGGACGACGGCACAGGCGGCGACGCCAGGCTCCTGCTCCAGCGCGGCCTCCAGATCTTCAGGGTGCACATTGACGCCTGCGGCGGTGACGATGACTTCGCTCTTGCGGCCGAGGAAGCGCAGTTCGCCGGTTTGCTGTTGCTCTGCCAGGTCGCCGGTGGCCAGCCACTCGCTCTGGCGCTGGCGCAAGGCGCCGCCCTGCCAGGTGGCGGTGCTGATCATGGCGCCGCGGACCAGGACTTCGCCGTCTGGGCCGAGCTTGACCTCGCGCCCAGCGAGCGGTTTGCCGATGGTGCCGCGCGCCACGTGGAAGGGGTGGTTGAGCGTGATGAGCGCTGTGGTCTCCGTCATGCCATAGCCCTGCACCAGCACAAAGCCCAGCCCGTTCCAGAACTGCTCCAGCGGGCCGGGGAGCGCGCCGCCGCCGCTGACAAAGGCCCAGAACTTGAGGCCAAGGGTACGATGCACATCGCGGAAGCGCCACCAGCGCCGCCAGCCGAGCTTGCCCGCGGGGTGAGCGAGTGAGTCAGCCATGCGTGCGGAGAGATCGGGAATGGTTGTTTCCAGATGCGTTTTGAGCAGGGCCAGCACACGCGGCACCGCGGCCAGAACGCTGATGCGCTCGCGGCGAATGGTCTGGATCAGGCTGGCCGCGACGAGGCGGCTTTCGTAGTGGACTTCCGCGGTGAGGATGGGGGGAATCCACAGGCCCATGGTTTGTCCGAAGACGTGGCTGAGGGGCAGCGTATGCAGAATGCGCAGCGGATGGACGTACTTCTCGTAGCGCAGATAAGGCTGCGCGCCCTGCTCGATGGGGCCGACGCTGGCCAGCACATTGCCATGGGTGATGACGACGCCCTTAGGCTCGCCTGTGGTGCCGGAGGTGAAGAGAATCTGCAGGGGGGTCTCGCGGGAGAGTCCGGCAACCGGCGCGGCTTCGTGCTGGGGCAGCTCAGTCAGCCAATCTTCAAAGGCCAGAGTCGGAAAGTCCGATCCCTGATCGCCGACTCCTGTTCCCTCGCTTCCTTGATCGTTGTTCTCTGAGTTCAGCCGGAGTTGGGCCAGCAGAAGCGCATCACCTACGGCCAGCCTGGGTTTCACGTCCGCGGCTACGCGCGCGGCAAAATCGGCGGAGCCGTGCGCATCCAATGGCACGGCCAGCGCACCGCGCAGCAGGAGGCCGTAGAAGGCGGCCATCCACTCGGCGCTGTTCCCGGCCCAGAGCAGTACGCGATCGCCGGGACCGATGCCGCGCTGCTCCAAGAGAGCCGCGAAGCGCCCGGCCAGCCGCGCCAGTTCGCCATAGGTCGTTGCGTGCCGCCGGTTGCCTTTGACCTGGACCACGGCAGTTTCGCGCGCTGCGCGGCGAAAGTCGTCGAGGAATGTAGCCAGATGATCGCGCATAGGGATTGCAGCACGTACATGGTAGCAGCGTCAGGCGGAGGCGCTGCTACCATGTACTGGCCAAGGCTCATTCGCGATGTGCGCGCCAGCAGCGAAAAGCCTATGCAGGTGTGCCGTTCATGCCTCTCGAGCGGGCAATTTCCTCAAGCCGGGTGCGAAGGTTTGCCTTGAGTGCCGCGGAATTTGCCTCGCGGGCGAGATTGCGCAGCTCTCTCGGATCGACTTTATAGTCGTAGAGTTCTTCACCTTCAGTGCCGTTGGCCCACATGGTGTAGCGATAACGTTCTGTACGGATTGAATAGCCCATGATCTGTGTCGAACCTGAATTCCGCGTAACCTGCGAGAGAGCGGGATGATCCCATGGGGCATCGGGATTGCGCAGCAGGGGAACCAGACTGCGCCCCTGCAGATTCGCGGGTATGCCCTGTAACTGGCACATCTCTGCCAGCGTGGGGTAAAGATTCAGATGCTCCGATGTCCTTTTGCAGCCGGTTCCCGTGGCCTGAACGCCTGCGCCGGCGATGAGACATGGCACGCGGACCGACGGCTCGAAGAGCATTCGTTTTTGCCATTGGCCATGTTCGCCCACCATGAATCCGTGATCTGCCCAGAAGACAATGGTCGTATTCTCGGCGAGGCCGAAGCGCTCCAGGGCATCGAGCAGGCGTCCGACCTGGGCGTCGACCCAACTGATGGCAGCGTAGTATCCCCGCAGTGCCTCGCGGTGTTGCTGCGCGGTCATGTTTTGATCCATGAAGGTATATGCAATACGCGGCGCAAGGTTCAGCTCCGAGGGGTCGAAGGGAGGAATCTCCATCTGGTCGGGGCTGTACATGTCGTAATACTTGGCCGGGACGATGAAGGGTACATGCGGACGGAAGAAGCCGGCTCCGAGAAACCAGGGATCGTTCTTATGCTCTTCCATCATGGCAATGACAGATTCGGCAACCATGTAATCGGTTGTGATGGTGTCATCGCCGTCGGAGGGATGTCCCGCCATGGCGATGCCGAGATCGCCATACGGACTCTGCGGCAGGATGGGAGTGCAGCCATCCTGTGCGATGCGGATGGTGCCGCTGGGACCGATGCCGCCATGCAGCGGAGCGCCGGAGTGGCCGCGCCGCGGCGGCACGGGTGTGCCCACAGTTCCGTGGGGCGTCAGAATGCTGTGCGGCGTCGGATGAGGAACGAAGTACTTGACCAAGCCCTCGTCGTGAAAGCGGTCATAGCCTACTGGATTGGCAGTCTTCTCCCAACTGGGGGCGTCGTCCAGCCCGGGGGTTCCGATTTCAGTGGGATTGTTGTAGTGGAAGATCTTGCCGGCGCGGGCGGTGAAATAGCCGTTCTTGCGGAAGAGTTGAGGGATTGTGACAGCCTGCGGCAGTCTGTCGCGGAAGTATGTTTGATTTTCCACAATCCCGGTCGTGTCGGGAGCGAGTCCGGTCATCAGCGAGGTGCGCGAGGGGCTGCAGAGCGGGTACTGGCAATAGTGGTGATCGAAGCGCACTCCGTTTTGCGCTAGTCTATCCAGGTTCGGCGACTTGATGACTGGAACTCCATAGCAGGAGAGTCGATTGCACATGTCGTCTGTGCTGATGAAGAGTACGTTGCGCTTGCGCACGCCCTTCAATACAGCGGGCGCGGCCAGAACGGCCGAACTTGCTGTTGCCGGTGTGGCCAGTGTGCCTGCCGCCACAGGAGCAGCCAGGGCGCCAGCGGCGATAAATGTGCGCCGGCTAATCTTGCCGTTCAAATCGCTTTCTTTCGACTCATTCACCATTGTGATCTCCCGGCGCCGATGAAGGGAAGCTGCCTGCGGCTGATACGAAATTCAGCCAGGCTGCTAAACTTCCGGCCTCAGCATCATGCCCGCCGGGCACAGGGGAAGTCAAGGAAAGCGGAGCTTCGTTGAACGTTCTAGAGGCTTGCCGATTGCTGCTGCTCATCTATTTGCAGCAAGACGCTTCGCAGCCGGGCCAGCACCCACCCGAGCGCCGCCACACCCGCAGCCCAGAAAGCCAGCGTGGCGCGGAAGACCCACAGCGGCGCGATGCCGGCACGACGCAACTGGAAGGGCAACAGGTTCCAACTGGTGATGTGGATGTAGTCCCAGGGGTCCTGGTGCATGGAGGGCGTATCCAGGCCCCAGGCCTGCATCTTGCCCAGGGCAAAGGCGGCGATGTTCTTGAGTCGCAGCAGGACGACGAAGGTTGGGTGCCCCAGCGTCTCCATCTGGTAGGGCTCCAGCGAGACCCAGAAGGCGACCGAGGCTACCTGCACCACCAGGCTTGCAGCCATGATGGCGATGCCCACCAACCAAACTGCGCCATGCAGCGCGCGGCGCAACTGCAAGAGCAGCGGCACCGCCAGCAGCGCGGCCAACTGCGCGGCAGTCGAGACATAGCGGTCACCCCAGGCTGTGTCGCCGCTCCACACTGTGTAACGCGCGTAGAAGCAGACGTACATCATGAGCAGCAGCGCCGATGACAGCACATAGGCTTTGACGGCCGGGCTGAATCGCCGCCATGCCACCGCGACCAGAAGAATCATGAGGATCAACAACGGATCGAAGAGAAAGATGGACTTCTCCGGCGTGAACAGCGCGCCAAAGAAGCCCACGTGAAACGGCGTTTCCCAGGGATAGCTGGCGGGCAACGCGGGGTTGCGGGCGCGCATCTCCTGGGCAAAGATGCTCTCGTAGGTATTGGTAAACGAGCCGAAGCGGTAGAACTGGTAGAGCCTATCGAGCAGGCCGAAGAAGGCATAGATGGGGATGGAGACAGCGAGGTACTTCTTAGCCTGCTGCCATAGCGCATGGCCGCGTGTGCCCTCAAACCACAGCACCAAGGCGGCGAAGAGTCCGCAGGCCAGGGCATCCATGCCGGCGGTAAGGCGGGTGAGCAGGTTGAGCCCGAGCGCAGCCGAGCCGAGGATGAGCGCGCGGCGGCTGCCAGTGCGCGCCCACTGCAACTGCCAGCAGAAGCCTACCAGCGTGAGCAGGCAGATGTAGTTGTTCTCCATCATGTTCTGCGTATAGTGCAGGTGGGTAGTGAGCAGCAGCAGGGCGAGCGCTCCGGCGATGCCGTGCCGCAGGCTGAAGCCAAACTGTTGCAGCAGCCGCAGCACCACGAGCGCCGTCAGGATGCAGAGCAGCGTGTTCACGCAGTAAGTGACGAAGATGTAGCGCACGCTGGGGTCGTTGCCATAGTAGGGGAGGAAGAGAGGCCAATGCTCGATCCAACTGCCGGCTACATCAAAGGGCAGCATCAGCAGCGACTGGCCGATGCCGTACCAGCTTTGCAGCGAGCCGTTGCGTCCGTGGATGCCAAACTCGGGATACTCATCGGGGAAGACGGGCGGCTCGTTAGTCCAGAAAGAGTGCGTGGACTGGAGGCGGTGTGCCGTATCGGCGGAGCCTACGTCGCCTGATTGCACGGAGAAAGAGATCAGGCTGGCGGCCAGAACCAGCAGCACCACTGGGTTGCGCAACGCGCCGCGCAAAAAAGAGAAAATAGACCACATATTTTGAATCTAGCAGTTTGCCGAACATGGAGTGGCTGGGCATGGTTTCACAGCCTGATCTCTCCTTGTTCCGGCTTCTCTGGCGCATGCTATTCGCTTCTTCTTCGCCATGCGCTATGCTCAGAACAGGATGTCTCCCCGCCGGCCCAACCCGGACCCGACACCCGCGCCGCCTGCCGACCCGTTTGGGTGTTTTCATCCGGTGACTGCGGCGTGGTTTCGCGCGGTGTTTGATGCGCCGACTACGCCGCAGCGGCTGGGCTGGCCGGTGATTGCGCGCGGAGAGAGCGCGCTGATACTGGCACCGACGGGCACGGGCAAGACGCTGACCGCGTTTTTGTGGTGCCTGGACCGGCTGATGCTGCACGACCGCGATCAAGGGACCAAGGGAACACAGGAGCCGCAGAAGGGCTGTCGCATCGTTTATGTATCGCCGCTGAAGGCCCTGGCTGTGGATGTGGAGCGCAACCTGCGCTCGCCGCTGGCGGGCATCGCCAACATGGCAAGGCGCATGGGGGTCGCCTTTCACGAGCCGGAGATCAGCGTGCGCACCGGCGATACGCCACAGAAGGAGCGAGCGCGCTTTGCCCGGCATCCGGCGGAGATTCTGATCACTACGCCGGAGTCTCTGTATCTGCTGCTTACCTCGCAGGCCGCGGAGGCTCTGCGCACGGTGGACACGGTCATTATCGACGAGATTCATGCGCTGGTTCCGACCAAGCGCGGCGCGCATCTGGCGCTGAGCCTGGAGAGGCTGGAGGCGCTGAGCGGGCGGCGCGTGCAGCGCATTGGCCTGTCTGCCACGCAGCGCCCGCTGGAGGAGGTGGCGCGCTTCCTGGGCGGGGTAGAGATACAGGGATCGAAGAAACGAACGAATGAAGAGCCGAGCGAGCAGGCTCAGGGTAATTCGAGAGAAGCAGCGGCATTGGATGCTTTGCCTGTGGAGGACTCAGATGTGTTGGAGGATTCTGCGCAGTCCTGGTCGTTCGGTCCCGCTGTTCCTGAGTCCCTGCGCTATCGTTCCGTCACGATTGTGAATGCCAGCGCGCCAAAGCAACTGAAGCTGCGCATTGAAGTGCCGGTGGAAGACATGGCGCGGCTCGGCGAACAGGAAGAGATTCCCAGCGGTCCTGCGTCGCAGGCGCCCAAGCGCGTGTCTATCTGGAATGCGATTCATCCGCGGCTGTTGGAGATTATTCGCGAGCGCAACTCCACCATTCTTTTTGTGAACAGCCGCCAGGTGGCGGAGCGGCTGGCCGGTGCGCTGAATGAACTGGCCGACGAACCGATCGCCCGCGCGCATCACGGCTCGCTGGCCGCGCACCAGCGCACGGTGATCGAAGAACAGTTGAAGGCCGGGCAGATCCGGGCACTCTGCGCTACGTCCACGCTAGAACTGGGTATCGACATGGGCGCGGTGGACCTGGTGATCCAGATTGAAGCGCCGCCCTCGGTGGCCAGCGGCATGCAGCGCATTGGCCGCGCGGGGCACAGCGTCGATGCGGTGAGTGAAGGCATTCTTTTCCCGAAGTATCGCGCGGACCTGGTGGCCTGCGCCGCCGTCACGCGCGCCATGCACGAGGGGCACATCGAGTCCACGCGCTACCCGCGCAATCCGCTGGATGTGTTGGCGCAGCAACTGGTGGCGATTGTGGCACACCCGCCGGGAAAGACCGCAAACAGGGATCAGCGAGCAGGAAACAAAAAAGCGGCCACGGTGGCTATGCGTCGAGATTTTCCAGGCTCCGCCGCCACCCCTCATTCTGCTCATGGTGGAAGCTCGGCTTCTACAGAGTTGCCTGTGGACTTCCTCTACGACCTGGTTCGCGGCGCGGCGCCCTTCGGTGGCCTAACGCGTTCGGCCTTTGAGGGCGTGCTCGATCTGTTGAGCGGACGCTACCCTTCCGATGAGTTTGCCGAACTGCGCCCGCGCCTCATATGGGATCGCATTCGCAATGTGGTGACTGCACGCGACGGAGCCGCGCGGCTGGCAATTCTCAACGCCGGCACCATTCCCGACCGTGGCCTTTACGGCGTCTTTCTTGCGCACAGCGAGGGCAAAGCGGTGCGGGTGGGCGAACTGGATGAGGAGATGGTCTTCGAATCGCATGTGGGCGAGACCTTCATCCTTGGCGCTTCGACATGGCGCATCGATGAGATTACGCATGATCGTGTGCTGGTGACACCGGCGCCCGGGGAGCCGGGCAAGATGCCCTTCTGGAAGGGCGATGGTCCAGGGCGGCCACTGGAGTTTGGCCGCCGCATTGGGGCGCTGATGCGGGAGTTGCGAGCGCTGCCCAAGCCGGCTGCACTTACGCGTCTCGTAGCCGAGCATGATCTTGATCCCGGCGCGGCAGAAAATCTGCTGCAATTCCTGGCTGACCAGGAAGAAGCCACCGGCATTGTGCCGGATGACCGCACCATCGTGATTGAGCGCTGTCGCGATGAACTGGGTGACTGGCGTGTCTGCGTGCTCACGCCCTTTGGCAGCCGGATTCACATTCCCTGGGCCATGGCGGTGAGCGCGCGGATTCGCGCCGCGGGCGGACCGGATGTGGAGACGCTGTGGAGCGACGATGGCTTTGTTCTGCGGTTTCCCGATACGGACGAGCCACCTGATCCGGACTGGTTTACGGTGGAGGCTGCCGAGGCCATGCAGCTTGTGCTGCGCCAGCTTGGCTCGACGGCGCTGTTTGCCGGACGCTTTCGCGAGGCCGCGGGTCGCGCCCTTCTTCTGCCGCGCCGTCGCGCCGATCAGCGCTCGCCGCTATGGCAGCTGCGCAAGCGTTCCTATGATCTGCTGAGCGTGGCGTCGCGCTATCCATCTTTCCCACTGCTGCTTGAGGCTTATCGCGAGTGCCTGCGCGATGTGTTCGATATGCCGGCGCTGGTGGAAACACTGCGGGCCATTGAACAGCGTCAGCTTCGCGTGCACGTGGTGGAGACGCGCAAGCCTTCGCCGTTTGCGGCTTCGCTGCTCTTCAGCTACGTTGCGAATTTTTTGTATGACGGAGATGCTCCGCTGGCGGAGCGCCGCGCGCAGGCGCTGAGCATCGATCAGGATCAGCTTCGCGAACTGCTGGGCGAGGCCGATCTGCGCGAGTTGCTGGATGCAGACGCAATTGCCGAGGTGCAAGAGGCGGCGCAGTGCCTGACCGAGTCGCACCGGGTGCGCACACCCGACGGCATCCACGACCTGCTGCTGCGCCTGGGTGATCTTTCGCGCGAGGAGCTGGGGCGTCGCGTCGCTTCCCCTGAGTTGCTGACGCATGTAGATCGCCTCATTCGCGCGCGCCGTATTCTGGAGCTGCGTATCGCCGGGGAGAAGCGGGTGATTGCCGCGGAAGACGCAGCGCGTTACCGCGATGCGCTGGGTGTGCCGCTGCCGCCAGGCCTGGCTGCCGCGTTGCTGGAGCCAGTAGCCCATCCGGTGCTGGAACTGGTGCGGCGCTACGCGCGCACGCATGGTCCGTTCACGCAGCGGGAGGCGGCGGAGCGCTTTGCGCTGGATGAAGCCGCGGTGGAGAGCGTGTTGCGCCAGCTTGCGCATGAGAGTCGCGTGCTGGAAGGCGGCTTTCGCCCGGGCGGCATCCATCGTGAATGGTGCGACGCGGAAATTCTGCGCCAGATTCGCCGCAAGTCACTGGCGCGCCTGCGCCGTGAAGTTGAGCCGGTGGAGCAGTACACGCTGGCGCGCTTTCTGACGCATTGGCAGGGACTGGTGGCACCGCGCCGCAGTGGCGCGGGGCATCTGGATGCACTGCTGGATACGATTGAGAGCCTGCAAGGAGCACCGCTGCCGGCATCGCTACTGGAATCGTCCATTTTGCCGGCGCGGCTTGCGGACTATACGCCTGTGGGGCTGGATACGCTGATTGCCGCCGGCGAGGTGGCGTGGGCAGGTGTAGAGCCGCTGGGCGAGCGTGATGGCCGCGTCGCGCTTTTCCTGGCAGACCGGCTACCGCTGCTGGCGCAGCCGCGCAGTGCGCCTGTTGCCAACGCGGAGCCGCTGAGTGAGCGCGAGGAGAAATTGCTGGCCGTGCTTGCATCCTCTGGAGCCAGCTTCTTTGATGCGCTGCATCAGGCTGTGGGCGGTGGTTATCCCGGCGAGACGATTGACGCGTTGTGGGGACTGGTGTGGCGTGGTCTGGTCACCAACGATTCGCTGCACGCGCTGCGCGCCTATACTGCCCGGCAGGAGAGCGCCCGTGCGCCACGCCGCGTGCAGACAGGGATGGCCTTTCGCTCGCGCCGCACGACGCCGCCCACCGCGCAGGGCCGCTGGTCGCTGCTGCCACTGCGTTCAGCCGGCGCAGGCAAGGAAGGGAGTGTGGCGGTTCCCGCTGCGCAGCCGAGCGCTACTGAAGCGAGTCACGCGCTTGCTCTGCAACTGCTCAACCGCTACGGCGTTTTGCTGCGCGAGCACGTGGCTGCGGAGAACATCCCCGGGGGCTTCAGTGCCGTCTATGACGTGCTCAAGGCAATGGAGGAGAGTGGCCGGATTCGCCGCGGTTACTTTGTTGCGGGGCTTGGGGCGACGCAGTTTGCGTTGCCCGCCGCAGTGGATCTGCTTCGCCAGTTGCGTACGGCTCCACCGGAGGAGAAGCCGGAGTTTGTGCAATTGGCGGCGACTGACCCTGCCAACCCGTATGGCTCGGCGCTACGCTGGCCTGAGCTGCCGGTGGCGGACGAGGACAGCGAGTCTGCACCGCGCGTGCTGACCCGGGCGGTGTATGCCGAGGTGATTTTGCGCAATGGACAATTGGTGGCGTGGCTGCGGCGGGGCAATCCGAACATCCTGGTTTTTTTGCCAGACGAGGAGCCGGAGCGCTCGCAGGTGGCCGCGGGGCTGGCGCACTTTTTGTGTACGCGCGGACAGGAGCGCATGCGCCGGCACAGCCACCAGGGCGTGCTGATTACCACCATCAATGGCCAGCCGGTTGCCGCGCATCCCATGGCGCGTTTTCTCATGGACGCGGGCTTCCATCCCGGCCCACTGGGCATGCACCTGCGGAGGATTCCCGTGGCCGTGGGACAGTACTCCAACGATGCGGGCGAGGTGCAGTAGCGCATGCCCGAGGGCGATACCATCTTTCGCACGGCGCGCGCGCTGGGCAGGGCCCTGGTGGATCGGCCCATTACAGCGTTTCGATCGACTTATCCGTTGCTCACGCGCTTCCACGACAACACGCCGCTGACCGGCCAGACGGTTGACCGCGTGGAAGCCCGCGGCAAGTGGCTGCTGATTCACTTTTCCGGCGGGGCGACGCTGGCGACGCATATGCTGATGAGCGGCAGCTGGCACATCTACAAGCCCGGTGAGCGCTGGCAACAGCCTACCGCGAATCTGCGCATTCTGATTGAGACCAGCGACTACGTGGCCGTGGGCTTTCGCGTGCCGGTGGCGGAGATGCACACGCCGGCCACACTTGCCCGTCATCCGCGCATTCCGCATACGCAGGCCGATGTGCTCAGTCCGGATTTCGATGCTGCCGCCGCCATGCAGCGCCTGTTGGCACGCAAAAGTGAGAGTGTTGCCGATGCACTACTGGACCAGCGCGTGCTGGCCGGTGTGGGTAATGTTTTCAAGTCTGAAGTGTGTTTTGTGACCGGGATTCATCCCTACTGCCCGGTTTCCGCACTGACCGCGGAGCAGGCGCAGGCACTGATTGCGAATGCGCAAAAGCTGCTAAGAGCAAATGTGCTGGAGGACTCGGGAGACGCGATCGTGACCTACGGAGGGCGCAAGCGGCGGACCACGCACGCATCCGATCCGGGGGCCAATCTGTGGGTCTATGCACGCCGCGGTGAGCCTTGTCGCCGCTGCGGCTCGGTGGTACGCAGGCGTTTGCAGGGGAAGGATGCGCGAGTGACTTTCTGGTGTCCGCAATGCCAGCCCATGCCCGATGGCAGCGATGTGGATGGCTAAGGATGGGGCGGCAAGTTAGATGGTGTGCAAAGATGAACGGCTCTTTCCGTGGAGAAAAGAGCCGTTCATTTTTTGTTTTGCACCAGGTCAGTGCGGGCTGACAGGCGGTTGCGACGTGCTGGACCTGCCCAGGCCAAACATCTTCTGGAAGATGTTTCGGTTGTCTGGCGGATGGTCGCAGGTTGCAGTTGGAGCGGTGCCATCGAGGAAAGCCGCTGTGTAGTCTTCAGGGCAGGAGGCATCGGCCAGCAGGTTGGTATTTTGATCGAGGGTGACAACCTGCACGCCGTCGGGCGGCGTGAACTCGTGCGTGTCAGAGTACTGCGGCAACTGCACGGCGCGCTTCATGAAGGCCGCCCAGATGGGCGCAGCGGCGTGTGCGCCTTCGATCTTGATGTCCGTGTAGTCGTCATTTCCTACCCAGACGATACACAACAGATTGCTGGTGAAACCAGCAAACCATGCATCGTGGCTGGTGCCGGTTTTACCTGCAGCCGGGGCGGTGAAGCCCATGCTGCGGACACCCGCGCCGGTGCCCTTGCCCTGCAGCACATTCTCCATGAGGCTGGTGGTCAGGTAGGCCACGCGGGGGTCCAGAACCTGCTTGGCGGTGGGTGAGTAGTCGGAGATGACATCGCCGGTCTGGGTACGAACGCTGGCCAGCATCCATGGGTCAAGATGCACGCCGTTGTTAGCAAAGACGGTGTAGGCGCCGGCCATTTGCAGAGGCGAAGCATCGTAGGTGCCGATGGCTACGGTGGGCGTGCCTCGCGCTGTAAGGATGCCGGAGTCACGCGCCAGCTCGGCCACGCGGTCGAAGCCCACCATGGAGGCGAGGCTGATGGTGGCGCAGTTGTTGGAGCGCATCAGCGCGAAGCGTGCCGTGAGTTCGCCGTAATATTCATTTTCGAAGTTGTGCGGCGTGTACTCCTGCCCGCCCACGTCGTATGTGGTTTGTGCATCGCTGAGCATGGTTACTGGCGAGAACAGCTTCGATTGTCCAGGAAGCAAGGTGCCTTCCACCGCTGTGCGGAAGGCAGAGGCGTAGACAAATGGCTTGAAGATGGAGCCGGTGGGCCGCATAGCGACAGCGTGATTCAGCTGCGACTCGCCATAGCTGCGTCCGCCTACCAGAGCCAGGACCTGACCGGTATGCGGGTTGAG
>DAIDGZ010000073.1 GCA_027452125.1 Acidobacteriaceae bacterium
AGCAGAAGCGCGAAGAAGCCGCGCGCCTCCAGACAGAACACGCCCAGGCCGAAGCCGGACTCGATGAGTTGCAAGCGCAACTGGCCCTGCTGCGGCAACAGCGCGAAGGTCTCCAGCAGGAGGCGGCCCGCGTCACCGCCGAGCTGGCAGGACTCGAGGAGCGGCGCCGCGGCGCAGAAGCAGCCTTCCAGCGCATCGACCGCCTCCATGCTGACCTCGAGCGCCGCGTGCAGACACTGGAACAGCAGCGTGCCGCGGCCACAGCGGAACGCGAACAGCGCAGCGGTGAAACCGCCTCGCTCATTGCCCGCCAGCAGGAACTGACACAGGTGCGCGCCGAAGCGCAGACCCAGGCCCAGGCCATTGCCGCACAGGCCCAGGCGCTCCGCCAACAACTGGCAGAGATGGAAACCCAGCTCAAGACCGGCCGCGCCGCGCTCGACCAGTTGCGCGATAATCGCGCCGCCCAAGCCAGCGAACTGGCCAAGCTGCGCTCCGATCTGGAGCACCTTGAGGCCGGCTGCCTTGCTGAAGTCAACGTCGAGGCGCAGGTGCTCCGCGACGATGCCGAGATCGTCCGCATCTCGGGCGATGAGCTGATCGCCGAGGAAGAGGTTTGCCGCACGCTCCGCCAGCGTCTGGAGCAGATGGGTCCAGTGAACATGATGGCCCTGGACGAATACAAGGAACCAGCCGAGCGCCATGGCTTCCTGCAGACGCAGCGTGCCGACCTCGTCGAGTCCATCGAAAACACACAGGAGAGCATCAAGGAGATCGACCGCATCTCGCGCGCCAAGTTCGACGAGGCCTTTGCGCGGATCAACGAGAACTTCGGCCAGGTCTTCACACGGCTCTTCCACGGCGGCCAGGCATTCCTGCGCTTGACCGACGCAGAAAATCACGAGGAGAGCGGCCTGGATATCGTGGCTTCGCCTCCGGGCAAGAAGCTGCAGAACGTCCTGCTTCTCTCCGGCGGTGAAAAGGCGCTCACCGCTCTGGCGCTGCTGGTCGGCATCTTCCAGTTCCAGCCCAGCCCCTTCTGTGTGCTCGACGAAGTGGATGCCCCGCTGGACGAAACCAACGTGGGCCGCCTCGCCGACCTGCTGCGCTCGCTGAGCAAGGAGACCCAGTTCCTGCTGGTCACGCACTCGCGGCGCATGATGCAGGCTGCGGACCTGATCTACGGCGTCACCATGCAGGAACCCGGCGTCTCCAAGGTCATCAGCGTCCGGCTGGGTCATCAGGAGCAGCAGCGGGCAACCGCCTGAGCGGCATATGCCATCGCGGCCAGAGCCTCTTCGGAATCGACGTTGACCGAGCGTCAACGCAAATTCCGAAGAGGCTCCGCTGCAAGCGCATCCCGATTCTTGCCAGCGGCATCCCGGCCGCGCTGAACTTATTCCTGTTCGCGAGTCAGCATCCGCTCGATCCGCCTGTCCGGGATAAACCAGATGAGCGCAACCAATACATAAGCTCCCTGCGAAACCCAGCGATTCCAGAAGGCGACCGGAATGGCCATGGCATAGATCGCCAGCGAGAGTCGCGCCTTGCGATCGCTGCCGATTGCACGGGCCAGAAGCGAATCCTTGCCGTCCGCCGCAATCAGCCTGCCGCAGAGAACGGCGTAGGCAATTCCTGACATCAGCAGGTCAAAGCCATAGGTGGCCGTGGGAAGCGGCGCAAAATCATTCGTCCCCATCCACGCGGTAACAAAGGGCAGAAGCGACAGCCAGAACAGTAGATGCAGATTGGCCCAGAGCGCAGCGCCGGAGATCCGCCGCGCGGCATGCAGCATGTGATGGTGATTGTTCCAGTAAATCCCAATAAAGACAAAGCTGAGCACATAGCAGAGGAACAATGGCATCACCGGAACCAGCGCCGACAGTTCACCGCCGTGCGGAACGCGCAGATCCAGCACCATGACGGTGAGAATGATCGCCAGAACTCCATCGCTGAAAGCCTCAAGCCTTGTCTTGTTCATTGCTTCGATCCCGATGCGCAATAGAAGAAAGTTCGATGCCGCCTGGTGGGGGCGTCGATCACGGTGAAAATCGATTCTACCGCGCCGGGTCAACCATAAAGTGAAGCAGTCCAAACGAAAAATCGCCCCCGGAGGATATCGTCGCTCCGGAGGCGCTTGTAGAGAACCAAGTTAACTTTGCGGGAACCAGTAGCCGGCGCTGGAGGTCGGTAGCGCGCAGCTACTGGTGATCCCTGCATAAAACGAGTTCAGCCGCGGCTTCCCCTTTCCACTGCTGCCTCGTGTCGCCCGGCTCAAAGAGGACTTTCTTGCCGCCCTCCGAACCATGTTGACATTTGCAGTTTCGCCCATTCGTACCTGCCGCACCGTGACGGCCATCACACCCCTTTGTCCATTTTCTTAACCTGCCCGAATTGGGTTAACTGCCGTACGCCCGTCGCAGAACTGCACTATTTTCAGTGCAGCATTGCATTGACAAAGCCAGCCGCTCGCTCGAAAATCGGAGATTCAGACCATCGGTAAGGATCCCCCTGTGAACTCCCTTCTCAAGACTCAACTCGGCGCCATTCCTTTGCTCGGGCGTGGCAAAGTGCGCGACCTGTACGCAGTGGGCGACGCGCTTTTGCTGGTGGCAACAGACCGCATCTCCGCCTTTGATCACGTCCTGGCTTCCGGCATCCCCGATAAGGGAAAGATTCTCAACCAAATCTCCCTTTTCTGGTTCGATCTGCTCCGGGAGATTGTGCCCAACCACCTGATCACTGCCAATGTGGCCGAGTACCCTGCTCAGCTCCAGCCCTACGCTGACCAGTTGCAGGGGCGCTCCATGCTGGTCAAGCGCGCGCAGATGTTTCCCGTTGAATGCGTAGCGCGTGGCTATCTGGCGGGCTCCGGTTGGAAGGAGTATCAGGCCAGCGGCACCGTATGCGGTATCCCGCTGCCAGCCGGCCTGCAGGACGGTTCGCGGCTGCCAGAGCCAATCTTTACCCCCGCCACCAAGAGCCAGGATGGCTCCCATGACGAGAACATCGCCTTTGCCGTGATGGAGCAGGCGGTAGGCGCCGAGGACGCAGCCGAACTGCGCCGGCTCACCCTGGCCATCTACCAGCGCGCCGCGGCACATGCCGAATCGCGTGGACTCATTCTGGCCGACACAAAATTTGAGTTTGGCAGAACGCCCGAAGGAATTATCCTTGCAGATGAGGTATTGTCACCGGACTCATCCCGCTTCTGGGATGCCGCCGCGTGGAACCCGGGTGGCGCCCAGCCTTCGTTTGATAAGCAATTCGTTCGCGATTATCTCGAATCGATCCGCTGGAACAAGCAGGCTCCGGCGCCAGGTCTGCCCGACGAGGTCGTCGAACGCACCCGGGCCAAATACCTTGAAGCGTTTTGCCGCCTCACCGGGCATGATCCCGTTTTGTAACTGATTGCGCGGAGCGCACTATGGCGTTTGTGGATCTGGTCATCGCATTTGTGGTGGCCGCGGCAGCATTGGGTGGGTTCATGCAGGGCTTTTTCCGCTCTGTCTGCTCCCTGGTCGGGCTGTTGGCAGGCCTCGTCCTGGCCGCATGGAATTATCAGAAGGCAGCGGCAGTCTTGCTGCCGGTCGTTCGAATTGAAGCCGCAGCCGATGCGATTGCTTTCGTTTTGATTGCCTTGGCCGTCATGCTGGTAGCTGCGGTGCTGGGAATTCTTCTTTCCAGCACGGCGAAAGAGCTCGGGCTGGGTTGTCTGGACCGGCTCATTGGCGCGGCCTTTGGATTTGTGCAAGGCGCAGTGCTCGTTTGTCTTTTCGTACTGGTGGCAGTGGCCTTCTTTCCCAGTGCCCAGTGGCTCACAGAAGCCCGGCTGCCACGGATGTTTTTTGGAGCCTGCCATCTAAGTACGCACATGAGCCCGTCTGAGTTGGCTGGCCGGGTGCGCGCGGGGCTGAACGAACTGGAACACAATTCGCCCGACTGGATGCACTCGGGCGGGCTGTGATACAAGAGACAGCCTGAGCTAAATACAGCGGTAGAAGTTGATTGAAAGCAAGAGGAAATCGTGAAGAGAGAACTGGAAAGCCTGGTCACGCAAATGCACTCGAGCGGTATTCGCTATGACGATGCCGTGCGCGAATTTAAACGGCAGTATCTGCGCGAAGTGCTGATCGCACACCGAGGCAACCAGTGCAAGGCGGCGGAAGAGCTGGGCATGCACCGCAATACGCTAAGCCGTACCATGGCCGAACTGGGACTCGATCTGGCGGAAGTGCGCGCCGGCCTCAAGCGTCCGCCCCGCAGCGAACGTCCAGTATTCAGCGCGTATCGTCTGGGAAGCCGTCTGGGCTAAGGCGCCGCGCCAACAATCTATGCAGACCACTCCTCCGGCCCATGAAGCGCGCATCTCGGTCCAGCCTGGCTTTGCCTGGGATGCGCAGGACGCATATATCTTCGATATTGACGGCACCCTGATGCGCTCCCAGGACCGCATCCACTTCAACTCCTTCGCCGTAGCCATCCGGCAGGTTATGGGGCTGGAGATTTCCTTCGCCGGTGTGCCGCTCGCCGGCAGCACGGACACTGCCATCCTCCGCGACGGCTTTGAGCTGGCAGGCATCCCCCCTGAAACCTACACCCCGCATCTTGATCGCATCCTCCAGTGCATGCGCGATGAGGTGGCCAACCGCCGTGCCGAGCTGGACATGGCCGTCATGCCCGGCGTGGAAGACACCCTGCGCCATCTGGCAGGCCGCGGTGCCGTGCTCGGCGTGGGCACCGGCAACCTGGAAGCCATCGGCTGGATCAAAATTGAGGTGGCCGGCCTCCGCCACTGGTTTCGCTTCGGCGGCTTCAGTGACCGTTTTGTCAACCGCGCGCATCTCATTGGCGATGCCGCAGCCCAGGCCCAGCGTCTGGCCGGCAGCCAGGCACGCATCTGCGTGGTGGGCGACACGCCGCGGGATATCGATGCGGCTCACGCCAACGGTTTGCCCGCCCTCGCCGTGGCCACCGGCCACTACAGCTTTGAGGAACTGGAGCAGCACCGGCCCGCGGTCTGCGCCAGCACGCTGGCTGACCTGCTGGCGCACAACGGGAGCGCAATGTGAGGCGCTGGTCGATGCAGAGTGCGGCTCCAGTTCGGCTCGGTACAGCACTCCTTCTCCTCGCCATCTTTCCTGCCACAACCCTGGCACAGGCTGCGCCGCCCCAGCCGCCGCCTGCATCCCCTGCCCCCTCTGTAGCCGCAAAACCCGCCAACGTCGACAAGTCTCCGCAGCCCACCGCGCGGGACCGTATGCGCGCCGCCCGGCTCTATCTGGAGGCCAGCAAGCTCTTCACCGCCTCCCGGTTTGACCGTGCCATGCAGGCGTACGAACAGGCCGCCAAACTGGACCCCACCCGGGCCGACTACCAGATGGCAGCATCCGTCGCGCGCAGCCATCTGGTCACCTCCCTGGTCCAAACCGCGGCCAAGGACCGCCTGCTCGGCAACCAGGCCGGGGAGCAGGCCGCCTTGCAGCGCGCCTATCAGCTCGATCCGCAGAACCGCGAAGTCACGCAGCACCTGAACGAGTTGGCGGATGACGAGGCCAGCAGTGTCTCTTCTCCGCCCAGCCAGAAGTTCTCTCCTACCTACGCCGGGCCGATTCAGTTGGAACCCTCCTCGGGAGTGCACAGTTTCCACCTCCGCAGCAGCGCCCGCCAGATTGTAGTGGATGTGTACAAGGCCTATGGCCTGAACGCTCTGCTGGCCGACGACGTGCGCCAATCCACAGTCCGGCTCGACCTGGATAACGCCGACTTCCAGCATGCGGCCGATGCCGTTGACTTGATCGCGGGCACCTTCCACGTGGCCGTGGATGCGCATCACGTGCTGGTCGCCCGCGACTCACCGGAGAACCGCCAGCTCTATACCCGGCAGGAGCTGGAGACAATCCATCTGCCCGGTCTCACCAAAGATCAGCTTGCCGCCCTTGACACCATGGTGCGTGAGGTCTTCAACGCCCCTCACGCCACGCTGGACGTCTCGGCCGACACCATGACACTGCGTGCCCCGGCCTCCACCATGAAGGCGTTCAACGCCACCATGCGCGGCCTGCTCGACGGGCGCAATGAAGTTATGCTCGACGTGCGTCTCATTCAGCTGGCGCACACCAGCAATCGCAACACAGGCGTGCAACTGCCCCAGCAGGTGACGGCCTTCAATGCCTACGCTGAGGAGCAATCGATTCTGAATGCCAATCAGAGCCTGGTGCAGGAGATTATCTCCTCGGGCCTGGCCGCGCCGGGCGATACACTGGCCATCCTCGGCATCCTGCTCGCCTCAGGACAGGTCTCCAGTTCCCTGTTCTCCAACGGCATCGCGCTCTTTGGCGGCGGCCTCACCCTGTCCGGCCTTTCGCCCGGGCCGACCACCATGAATATCAGCCTCAACTCATCGGAGTCACGACAGTTGGATCGCATCCAGATACGCCTGACCGACGGCGAGGAAGGCACACTGCGCGAGGGATCGCGTTATCCGATCGAGACCTCCATCTTCTCCAACACCTCTCCCTCGCTGCCCAACATTCCCGGACTCACCGGAGCAGGCACCTCCAGCGCTCTAGGCGCCCTGGCTTCGTCTCTGTTGGCATCCGCCCCCTCGGTCCCCCAGATCCAGTATCAGGACCTGGGGCTGACCCTGAAGACCACGCCCAAGGTACTGCGTAATGGCGATGTCGCGCTGAGTCTGGATATGAAGCTGGATGGGCTGGCCGGCAGTTCCATCAATGGCGTGCCCATCCTCAACAATCGCGCCTACTCCGGCATGGTCACCCTGCGTCAGGGCGAGGGCGCTGTCGTCGTCAGCGAACTCAGCAAATCCGAGAGCCGCGCCCTGACCGGAGCACCCGGCCTGGGCGATATCCCCGGCCTCAATGACGTCAATAACCATGACACGCAGCTGGACTACGCCACGCTACTCATCGTCATTACGCCGCACGTGATACGCCTCACCCAGCCCGCCGGACACACCCGCATGATGATGGTGGATAAAGGCACGAGGCCATAAACCCAAAACAGCTTAGGCAAAGCAACGGGGCTCTTTCCTGAGGAAAGAGCCCCGTTGCTTTACAGCATTGTCTCGGGCGGATACGCAGCCGCAGCAGAGCTACTTCTGCGTTGCGCCGTCCAGCTTCGCCTGGTACTGGATGATCCGCTTCAGCGTGGCATAGGGAATATTCGCGGGAATCTCGCGGCCATTCACCACCAGCGTCGGCGTGGAGTTGATACCCAGGTCGCTGGCCAGCTTCACCGAGTTGTCCACCTTGGTCCTCGTCTCCGGCAAAGCCGCGCAGGCGGCCACCTTGGCGGTATCCAGACCAGCCTTGACCACGGCATTGTTCAGGGTCAGCGTTGCACCGTCCGCGGTCGCCAGCCCGTCCTGGCCGTTGAAGACTTCCGTAGCAAACTTGAAGAAGGCGCTGCTGCCGCCCAGCTTATCCACGCACACGCCATACTCTGCGGCGCGCTCCGCTTCCGGATGGATCGCAGCGATAGGGTCATTCTGGTAAACAATGCGCGCCTGCGGGAAGTCCACAGCCAGCTGATCCATGTTGGTCTGAGCCTCTTTGCAGTGCGGGCACTGGAAGTCGGCAAACTCGACAATCTCCAGGTTCTTCTCCGCATTGCCGCGATACGGGCCATCCGCGCGCTGCTCCACCATGGCGCGGGTATCCGCAAAGGGATTGCTGCCGAAGGGAACCACGTCGTTGCCGGCAATGATGTGCTTGCCATCAGGCATGGTGAAGAACACCAGCGCCGAGGGGCGCTCCTTGCCCGTCTTGTCGCCCACAAACACGACCACCTTGCTCACATCGGGTACGGGCGTCTTCAGGATGGCCTGCACCTGCCAAATGCGCTGGTCGTCATAGCCCCAGTTGGCCGTCAGAAAGGCATCCACGGTCTCCTTGGTGGGGGCGGCGGCGGTAAAGTTCTTCGGGTCCGGCTTGGGGAATACCGGAGCAGCTGCCGGGGCGGGCGCAGCCGGCACCTGTACCGGTGCAGCGGCGGGCTGCGCGGGCGCGGCCTGCGCGTTCGCCGGAGCAGCAGGCACCTGCTGCTGTGCCGAGGCTTGCATCAAGGGAAGAGACAAGAGAGCCAGCGCAGTGAGGCTGACGTGAGACATGGAACGACGAATCAAGCAATTTCTCCTTATTTCGCGGGATGGCTCCCTGCATTTAGCTTACACTTGCACCTTCACGGCGATGGGGAATCTGCGCCCCATGCCAAAGGACTTTGCCGTGACCTTGAGCACCGGCGCGGCCTGCTGGCGCTTGTACTCCGAGCGCTCAATCAGGCGCACCATCTGCCGCACCAGGTCTATCGGAAACCCATGATCCCGGGCAATCTGCTCGGGTGTCTCGTAGCGCTCCACGTACGCTTCTACGATCGGGTCCAGCATCTCATACGGGGGCAGTGAGTCGGTATCCTTTTGTCCCGGGCGAAGCTCCGCCGACGGTGGCTTGGTCAGGATCGCTTCCGGAATCACCTCGCCCTCCCGGTTCAGCCAGCGGCACACGGCATAGACCCGCGTCTTCACCAGGTCCCCGATCACGGCCAGCGCGCCCACCATGTCGCCATAGAGCGTGCAGTAACCCGCCGCCATCTCTGACTTGTTCCCCGTGGTCAGCACCAGGGCGCCAAACTTGTTGGAGAGCGCCATCAATAGGGTGCCGCGGATGCGCGGCTGGATATTTTCTTCGGTCAGGTCCGCAGCCAGCCCGGCAAAGAGCGGCTCCAGCGTGCGCGTAAACTCGGCAAAAATACCCGTAATTCCCAGAACCTCAAACCGGATGCCCAGATTGGCGGCCAGGATGCGGCTGTCGTCGATCGAGCCGCTGGAGGAATACGGGCTGGGCATGCCCACCGCAATCACATTCTCCGCACCCAGTGCATCGCAGGCGATAGCCGCCACCAGCGCCGAGTCTATGCCGCCGCTCAGCCCCACCAGCACCTTGCGAAAGCCGCATTTGCGCACGTAGTCGCGCGTGCCCAGCACCAACGCTCGATAGGCGCCCTCGGTATCGTCGTCCTCCGGCTCGGCAATCGCCGGCGCGGCAAAAGGATCCACCAGGACCAGGTCCTCCTCAAAGGACCGGGCCTGCGCAATCAGTTCGCCGCGGCCATTCAGGGCCAGCGAGGACCCGTCAAACACCAGGCTGTCGTTGCCGCCCACCTGGTTGCACAGCAGAACCGGCACGCCGTCGCGGCGGGCAATCGCCGCCAGCATCTCCCGCCGGATGCGCCGCTTGCCGTGCCAGAATGGCGATGAGGAGAGGTTGATGTGCAGCGCGGCTCCCTGTCGCATCAGCTCTTCCACGGGATCGACCCGGTACAGGCGCCGCGGCCAGAAGCTCTTGTCGTTCCAGGCATCCTCGCAGATGCTGATCGCCAGGCGCACGCCTTCCAGTTCCACAATCTTCTGGCTGGATGCCGGGGCAAAATAGCGCTGCTCGTCAAATACGTCGTAGAAAGGCAGCAGGCGCTTATGCTGCTCCAGCAGCACCTTGCCCTTGTCCAGCAGCACAGCCGCATTCACGGCAGGCTTGCCCGAGTCTCCAGTGGACGGCAGAGCCACTCCCACCAGCAAAGCCGTGGACAAGCTCCGGGAAGCCTCGACCAGTTCCTGCAGTGCTGAGCTGCACCGCGCCAGAAAGCTGGGCTTTTCCAAAAGGTCGGCCGGCGGATAGCCGCAGATAGCAAGTTCAGGGAACACCGTCAGCCGCGCACCCTGCTCCGCGGCGCGGCGGCTGGCGTCCACAATTTTTTCCAGGTTTCCGGTAAAATCCCCGACCGTTGGATCGATCTGGGCAAGCGCGATCTTCACCTGTTCAGTGTAATTGCCGCCGCTTGGAACGTGCCTGAAAATCCATTCCGCAGCCCGCCACGGGGCATCAGGAGCCGGTTCCGGCAATCACCACGCCGATGGTGCGCAGGATGATCTTCACATCCAGCCAGATCGTCCAGTTCTCGATATAGGCCATGTCCAGCGACACATAGTTGTCGAACGAGGGGTCCTTGCGGCCCTGCACCTGCCAAAGACCTGTAATGCCCGGCAGCACATCCAGGCGGCGCAGATGGTTCAGCTTGTACTCCTTCACCTCGCTAGCCAGTGGCGGACGCGGACCCACCACGCTCATATCGCCAGACAGCACGTTGAAAAACTGCGGCAGTTCGTCAATCGAGTACTTGCGCAGAAAGCGGCCGAGCCGGGTGATCCGCGGGTCATTCGACACCTTGAAGAGCACTCCGTCGCGCTCGTTCATGTGCATGATCTCCGCCAGGCGCCGGTCCGCGTCACGCACCATGGTGCGAAACTTGATGCAGCGAAAGACGTTGCCCCGCTTGCCAATCCGGTCCGAGGAGTAGAAAATCGGCCCCGGCGAGTCCAGCTTGATGGCAATCGCCACCGCCAGCAGCAGCGGCGAGATCAGCAGCACCACCGTCCCGGCAAACAGGATATCCATCACCCGCTTGATCACCAGGCCGCCCTCCGGCAACTGCCGGCACTGCAACGGGATCGTGGGAAACTGCCCGATATATTCCACCGGACTGTTCCAGACCAGTCCATCGTAAAGATCGGGCACCACGCGCAGATCCACGCGATGATTCCGTGCCTTCTTCATCACCGCATTCACCACCCCAGGCTCACAGGAGGCGGTGAAGAAGATCTCATCCACAAAGTACTTGCGCACCTGATCAAACATCGTCTCGATAGAGCCAACTACGTCGCCATCTTCCTCCGGCGAGGCCTCTTCCCCTTCCAGCCGGATGAAGCCCTTGAAGTTGTACCCCAGATGCCGGATGTTCTGCAGGTGATGGCGCAGCGCATGCGCCTCCGGCCCGGTGCCCACAATCAGCACATTCCGCGTGTCCACGCCGCGCTCAAAGCGGCGATAGAGCGTGAGCCGGTAGACCAGGCGCCGCACGCCGAGCGTCACCGTGACCAGTCCTACCGTGAGCAACACGATGCCGCGCGGAACGTCAGAACCGTGCAGCATGTACAGCGTACACATCAGCAGCAACCCCGAAAGCGCACAGGCCTGCAGGCTCAGCTTCTGTTCCAACAGGATGCTGGTGATGCGCCGCGGCTCATACAGGCGCAAGCGACGGCTGACAATCAGGAGCGTCGCAGTATATCCGCAGACCAGCGCAAGCAGCAGCCAGACAGGCCGCCCCTGGATCAGGGTTCCGTGCCAGAAGCTCTTCGCCTCGGCGGCCGGCCCGGCGTGAAATTCGCGCACCGTAGCCACCACCACGGCAGCCAGCACGGTCAGCGCATCGGCCACCATCCACGCGATCTCTCTGCCGCGGGGATGATTGCCGATCGCGGCGGCAAGCCCGTCACTTCGCTCCGGAGATGAGCCCTGAGACGGCGGCGTTTGCTGGATTTCCGGATTCCCCCCCTGCATGGCACTAACCTCTCAATTGCCCGACCTGAATACATTGCGGCTTCCGCAGAATTCCCCGCAGATCATCACCACCGCGCTGGAGCCAAACGAGATAAGGCGCGCGCAGCGACGGCTGCACCTCGTCCTCTTGCATCGCAAACTGCCTGGCCCGTGCCGATCGACTCCGTTTTCAGCTCTTTCGGTGGAATACGCCAGTCATTCCGGGGGAGGAATGAGGGAACCCTGACGCGTGCCCGCCGAAGCATCCCAATAAGCCTAAGCCATCCAGGCTCTTCCGGCAGATCGGCTTATCTGCCGCGCGAACCGAGTATACCAATGTTGCGCAAGGACTTCAGTTCCACCTTTGTGGGACTGGAATCGCCCCGAACGCTCTGAACTGAAGGAGGAAACCTGCTGGATTATAGCGCGGCGCTCATCGAAGAGTCGCTCAATTTCGCTTTTTGCAACATGCTTTCACAGGCCACCGTCCATCGCCGTCACACTGCCGGCAATTGGTAGGCGTCCAGGGTCAGAAACTCCTGAATATGCGGATCATCCGAGTGGAGGAAGCCTTCCAGCGGCCCAAAGAACTGCGCGCGGCCCTGGTGCAGGAACAGCACCGTATCGGCCAGCCGCTCGGCAAACCGCATGTCGTGCGTCACCACGATGCTGGTGAATCCCAGTTGCCGCTTGAGCCGCTGAATCAGATCGCCCAGCCGGCGCGCGATCAGCGGATCGACCATGGTCGTCGGCTCGTCGTAGAGAACCACCTCCGGCTGCGCCGCCAGCGCCCGGGCCATGGCCACCGCCCGCTTGCGCCCTGTGGAAAGGCTGGCTGGCAGGGCCTCCACCACATCTTCGGCGCCCACCAGTTCAATCAACTGGTCGACAAGCTGGTTCAGTTGGTCCTCGTCCAGGCCTCCCCGCTCCCGCAGTGGAAATGCCACGTTCTCCCGCACGCTCAGCGAGTCGAACAGCGCTCCGTTCTGGAAGACCATGGTGATCCGCTTCCGAACCTCCCGCATGCCCTCCTCCGGCATGTCCGAGATCTCCTGCCCGTCAAAGTGAATCGAGCCCGCGTCCGGCTTCAGAAAGCCCATCAACAAGCGCAGCGAGACAGACTTGCCCACGCCGCTTCGCCCCAGGATGCACAACGTCCGGCCCCGCTCCACGTGAAAGCTCACATCCTCCAGCACGGCGCGCCCGTTGAACGCAATGTCAATATTGCGGAACACGATCAGCGGCTCGCCCGGCGCAGCGGACTCCTGCGCCGCGGCCTCCGTGGGCGTCTCCGCCAGCACTTCAGCCAGTTCAGGGTTGATCTCCGGAATCGAGGAAGAATCGGACATGCGCTGCAATCAGCTTACGCGAGCAGCGCCCCCGGCTGCATCCGGGCTAGCCGCAGAGCCTCCGCCGTATTCACATTCAGGAACCACCGCCCCACGGGCAGCCCGGCCGGATGCGCGGCATGACCCGCTTGGGCAATCCACTCCGCTGGCAGGATGCTCAGCGGCTTCCCCGCCGTCTCCGCCGCCGCGCGCCACGCGGCAAAGCATCCCAGATCTCCCGCCTGCAAACGCATCTGCAACACCGCCAGCGCCGTCCGCGCCACCACCGCCGGAAAGGTCTGGGCGTAGCCCGCCGAAGCCGCCAGCGTCACCGCGCGGCCCGTCACCTGGGCGTGGTGCAGCATATAGGCCAGCAGCGAGGCAGGCAGCAGCGGCGCATCCACCGGCAGAAAAACCGCCCACTCCGTGTGCATTGACTCCAGAGCGGCGCAGATGCCGCCCAGCGGTCCGTGTCCCGGCTCGGCATCCTGCACCACAGGAGCGAACGCCGCCAGTTCCTGGGCCCGTGCGCCAGCAATCGCCACCCGTTCCACACCTGCCTCCCGCAGAGTGGCCAGCGCCTGCTCCACCAGCGTGCGCTGGCCCCAGGGCAACAGCGCTTTGTCCTGCCCCATGCGGCTGGAGGCGCCTCCGGCCAGCACAAAGCCGGTAGCGTCCTGCCTCACCGTCCCGCCTCCTCCAGAAAGCGGATCAGCGATTCAATCCCCAGGGCAAAGTTGGTCAGGTTGAACTTTTCATTCGGCGCGTGCAGGTTGTCATCAGGCAAACCAAAGCCCATCATCACGCTGGACAGCCCCAGGTGCCGGTCAAAGTCGCCCACAATCGGAATCGATCCGCCCGACCGGATGAACACCGTCTCCTTGCCCCACACCTCATGCAGCGCCCGTGTCGCCGCCTGTATGTAGCGGTTGTCCGTGGGCACCAGGCAGGGGTCGCCCGAGTGGATCAGCCGCACCTCCACCTCGACGCCCGGCGGCGCAATCTGTTCCACGTAGCTCTTGTAGAGCGCAAAGCTCCCCGCCGGCGTCATCCCCGGCACCAGGCGCATAGACACCTTGGCCAGCGCCCGCGCCGGAATCACCGTCTTGGCCCCCGCCCCCGTAAACCCGCCCGGCATCCCGTGCACATCCAGCGTCGGCCGCGCCCACGTCCGCTCCAGCACAGTGAATCCCCGTTCGCCCACCAGCGTGCGCGACCCCACCTCGGCAATGCGGTACTGCTCCTCGTCAAAGGGCAGGCTGCGCCACGCGGCCAGTTCATCCTCGCTGGGTGGAAGAATGCCGTCGTAGAACCCCGGGATGAGGATGTGCCCCTCCTCGTCCTTCAGTTTGGCCACCATCTGCGCCAGCGCCACAAAGGGATTTGGCACCGCGCCGCCGTACATGCCGGAGTGCAGGTCAGTCTTCGCTCCGCGCACCTCCAGTTCGGTATAGATCATGCCCCGCAGCCCCACGCACAGCGTCGGCAGGCCCGGCGCAAACATCTCCGTGTCGCACACCAGCGCAAAGTCCGCGGCCAGCTCCGGCGGCTTGCTGGCCACATAGGCCGCAATCCCTTCGCCGCCCACTTCCTCCTCGCCCTCCAGCAGCACCCGCACGTTGATGGGCAATCCACCGGTGGCCAGTAGGCTCTCCAGCGCCTTCACCTGCGCCCATACCTGCCCCTTGTCATCTACCGCGCCGCGCGCGTAGAGATTCCCATTGCGTTCCTGCGGCTCAAAGGGCGGCGCCACCCACTCCTCCAGCGGATCGGGGGGCTGCACGTCGTAGTGCCCATACACCAGCGTCGTCGGCTTGCCCGCGGCATGCAGCCAGTCGGCGTAGACCATCGGGTGGCCCTCCGTCTCAATCAGCCGTACATGCTCCATGCCTATGCGCTGCAGCTCCGCCGCCAGCGACTCCGCAGCTTTGCGGCAATCATCCTTGTGCTCGGGCAGGGTGGATATGGAAGGAATGCGCAGCAGCGCCTTCAACTCGTCAAGGAAACGCCGATGGTTCTGGCGGGCAAATGCAATCGCGGATGAGGACATAAGCGGACTCCCTTTCTGCAACTCCGGCAAAAGAAAAGTATAGGCCGCAAACCCGCTCTCCTCCTGTGATTGCCTTCCCCGCCCGTCTGTGAGACGATGGAGCCGTTCGCAGACCCCTCTGCCTTGCTGTACTGACGTCTTTCCCCATCCGCATTCCAGCAACTCATCCGGCCAACCTGGCAACGCGCAGCATGCACTCAGCATGCGTGTTCAGACCTGCTGTCCCGGCTGATATCACAGGGAGAGACGTATGCCCGCTTCCATCGACACACCTTTGTATGACCACATCATCCCGGTAGGCGAGTTTATCCTCGCGCAGAGCCCCGCGCTCGCCGCCGGCATGATCCTTCAGACCGGCGCGGCCGCCATTGGCCTGGCCGCCCTCAACGCCGCCAACGCCCAGCAGCAGCTCAACATCCTCGCCCAGGCGGTAACAACCATGTGCGCCACCGAACTGCTTGCCGGTGAGGAAATCGACAGCACGCCCGCGAGGACCGCATGACCCAATCCGACTCATCCCAGGAGAACACCGCAATGGCAAATCCCACACCGGTCAACAACCAGATCACCGACGCCGTCACCCAGGCCAACACCAAAGTGCTGGGCGAAGCGCCTGCCGTCGCCATGGGCAGCCTGTACCAGAGCACCGCGCACGCCCTGGGGCTGGCCATGGAGAATGCCGTGTCCGCGCAGCAGCAAAGCAATGTCACCGCACAAGCCGCCACCACCATGGGGGTTGCGACACTCTATTCGCTGGATACAGCCGCTGCCGGAGTAGCCACCCACAAGACGCTCTCCGACCTGCAGGCCACTCTCGCGCCGGCCGCCAAACAAAGCTAACGCGAAAGGACGATGGGGATGATCGACGAAACGCAACACACCCGACTGCCCGCAGCGGAAGCGAACGCTCTGCGCATCGCGGTTCTGCAATCTATGGCCGTGGCGCTGAGCCTTACTCTGCACAACGCCGTCGCCGAGCAGCAACACAGCCAGATTCTCCGCAACGCCATCACCAGCGCTGCCGCCAAGGCCATTCTCCAGGGCAAACGGGCCGAAGCGGAAGAGCTGCTCAACCTGGCCAGTTCAAAGCTGGTGGCGCCCAACCTCACAGCCATGATGGCTGAGGTAAAGGCCTATCTTGAAACCGTAGAGAAGCAATTGCAGGAGCATGCACTCGAATTGGCCTGATGAGCTCGCTCCATCGTCTGCGCTGTTAGGGCGTACGTTACACGTCCTAATAGCGCGGAACCTTTGGATCGATCTCGCGCGACCAGGCGTCAATGCCGCCGCGCATGGACTGTGCCTGTTCAAACCCCTGGTTGCGCAGCCATACCGTCACACCCATCGAGCGCACACCGTGATGGCACAGAATCAGCAGCCGCTCATCCGGGTCCAGCTCCTGGTGCGCCCGCGCGGAAACATCTCCCATGGGCATCAGCAGGCATCCTTCGATGCGCGTCCGCTCAAACTCCCACGGCTCGCGCACGTCAATGATGCGCGCCGTGCCTTCCTTCACCAGTTCAGCCGCCTCTGCGGCGCTAATCTCGTAGTCCAGCATAGTTCCAGTGTAGGGCAGTCCGGCCCGCTCTCAATACGCGCCGATGCCGGTCAGATGCTGGCCCAGAATCAGCGTATGGATGTCGTGCGTGCCCTCATACGTCTTCACGGACTCCAGGTTCATCATGTGCCGCATGATCGGGTAGTCCTCGGTGATGCCGTTGGCGCCCAGAATATCGCGAGCCAGCCGCGCGCACTCCAGCGCCATCCACACATTGTTCCGCTTGGCCATGGAGATGTGCTGGTGCCCGGCCTTCTCCGCATCCTTCAGGCGGCCCACATGCAGTGACAGAAGCTGCGCCTTGCTGATCTCGCTGGCCATCCACACCAGCTTCTCCTGCACAATCTGGTGGCTCGCAATCGGCTGGTCATGAAACTGCTTTCTCATCTTGGCGTAGTTCAGCGCAGTCACATAGCAGTCCATGGCCGCGCCAATCGCCCCCCAGCTGATCCCGTAACGCGCCTGGTTCAGGCACATCAGCGCAGCCTTCAGACTGGTGGCTCCGGGCAGCAGATTTGCCTCCGGCACCCGCACCTCCTGCAGGCTCAGTCCGCCGGTCACTGAGGCGCGCAGACTCCACTTGCCGTGCACATCCTGCGCCGAAAAGCCCGGCCGGTCCGTCTCCACCAGAAATCCCCGCACCGAACTGCTGCTCTCCGGATCTTCTCCCTCCAGCTTGGCCCACACCACGGCCACATCCGCAATGGTGGCAGAGGTAATCCACATCTTTTCGCCGTTCAGGATGTACTCATCCCCTGATTTGCGGGCGCGCGTCGTCATGCCCGACGGGTTCGAGCCAAAACCCGGCTCGGTCAGCCCGAAGCAGCCAATTTTTTCCCCGCGGGCCAGGGCAGGTAGCCACCGGCTCTTCTGCTCCTCCGAACCAAACGTGTAGATGGGATACATCACCAGCGCGGACTGCACGCTGACAAAGCTGCGCAGGCCGCTGTCGCCGCGCTCCAGTTCCTGCATCACCAGCCCGTACTCCACGTTGGACATCCCGGCGCAGTCGTACCCCTGCAGATTGGCGCCATAAAAACCCAGCTCGCCCATCTGCGTCACCAACTCCCGCGGAAAGCGTCCCTCGCGAAAACACCCTTCGATGATCGGAATGACGTGATCGTCCACAAAATCACGCGTGGTTCGCCGGACAAGAAGCTCATCCTCCGTCAGGCTCGCATCCAGATGCAAAAAGTCGAATCCCTGAAACTTGAAGGCCATCGCGCACCTTCCTTTCCTGTGCGACAGGCAAGGCTAGCAGATGCGGAAGAACCGCGCAAAGCCAGAAAAGCCGTGGCGGCTGCCCCGCGCCAGCGGTTAGCATGGGTGCGTTGCCGGCGCATCGGCCTGTCGCGTTCGGCATGCATGAACGCCCAACGCCGATGCCCCCCATGAGGTTCTCAATGAAACAAATTGTTTTGCTGCTCCTGCTCGCAATCAGCGTGACCACCGTATCGCGCGCGCATGGTGAAACCTACTCGCTCGGCCCGGACTCGCAGCCCCAGGCCGGCGTTCCCCAGGGAACCGTCACCCAATACACGCTGCCGCCCGGCCGCTACTACCCAGGCACGCCGCATGCCTATTGGGTCTACGTGCCCGCGCAATACAACGCCGCCCATCCCGCGCCGTTCATGATCTTCCTCGACGGCAGCCAGGCGCTCGGCAAGCAGGTGCGTGTGCCCGTGGTGCTCGACAACCTGATCGCCAAGCGCGAACTGCCGCCCATGATCGGCATCTTCATCGATCCCGGCGTACTGCCCACAGCCCGGCCCAACGCGCAGAATCGCTACAACCGCATCTTCGAGTACGACTCCATCAGCGGTCGCTTCGCCAGCTTCCTCATCGACGAGTTGATCCCCGCCGTCAGCAGCAAGTACAACCTGTCCCGGAATCCCGATGATCGCGGCCTGAGCGGCGTCAGCACCGGCGCCGTGGGGGCCTTCATGGCCGCGTGGAACCGCCCCGACCAGTTCCATCGGGTGCTCAGCTTCATCGGCACCTATGTCGCGATGAAAGGCGCGGACTCCATGCCCGCGCTCATCCGCAAAACCGAGCCCAGGCCAATCCGCATCTTCATGCAGGATGGGGTGAATGATCACATTGTTCCTGCCGAGCCATGGGGCACCTTCTACGCCGGCAGTTGGCCCATCAACAACCGCGTCATGTACCAGGCGCTCGAGTACTCCGGCTATGACGTCAAGCTGGTCATGGGAACCGAAGGCCACAATATGAAGCAGGGCGGCGCCATCATGCCCGATGCGCTGCGCTGGCTATGGCGGGGCTATCCGGCGCCCATCGTCGTGCACCAACCAGCCGCCATGCGCGAGCCCGGCTGGGATCCGCGCGCCAAGGTCTACTCCGCGGTCTACGTCGACAAGCCCTGGGTGCAGATCAAGGGAAGCTATACCAGCGCCGCCAGCCCTGCGCCAGACAAGGACGGCAATGTGTACTTCGTGGATGCGGCTCTCCACCAGATCGACAAGGCCGCCGCGGATGGGACCGTCACCGTCTTCAAGCAGGGCGTCACCGGCGTCACCGCGTTGCGCATGGGGGCGAATCGCCGCCTCTACGCCGCCGAGCCGCAGCAGCGCCGCATCGTGAGCTGGGGCATGGATGGCAGTGAGACCGTGGTCGCGCGCAGCGTCGATGCGCAGCACATTGCCGTCACGCAGCAAGGCGCCATTTACTTTACTGACACCACGCATAAAACCATCGGCCTCGTGAATGCCGCAGGACACGTTCGCACCGTCGTGCCGGCGGGAGACATCGCATCGCCCTCGGGCGTGGCGCTCTCGCCAGATCAGGCCATGCTCATCGTCTCCGATCGGCAGTCGCGCTATAGCTGGTCGTATGAAATTGCGCCCGATGGCAGCCTGCAATACGGCGAGCCCTTCTACCGCCTGGAAATGCCCGAGGAAAGTTGGATGAGCCACACCGGCGGTGCCTGGGAAGACACCGACGGCATGGTCTACTTCCCTACTCCGATGGGCATTCAGGTCTGTGAAGCCAACGGACGTATGGCCGAGGTGCTCAACGCCCCGCAGCCGGGCAGCCCCATCACCAGCCTGGCCTTTGCCCCTGGCAGCGAAGAACGGCTCTATGTAACCAACAACGGTAGGCTCTACGAGCGGCCGGTAAAGATCACTGGAGCGCAGGTGTGGTCCCCGGTAGTGCCGCCCAAACCGCGGCTATGAAAAATGCCCCATCCTCATCGCTGCTGCATGAGGATGGGGCGCTCCACGTTGTCTCGCAGTCGTTCAGGCCAGATGCCAGGGGGCGCGATACGGCCGCGTCAGCAGTGCGCTGGCCGCGGCATCATTGCGGATCTCCTCCCGCTCGACATCCCACTCCAGCGGGCGGCCCACCAGCATCGAGATCAGTCCCAGGTGCCCGGGAATCGTTGAATGGTGGCCCACTTCAACCGGGGTAATGGTGGGCTTGCGCGTCTTGACGCAATCCAGAAAATTGCGCCGGTGTTCGCTCGACTCATAGAGCCTGATCTTGCGCAGGCTGTCCGGCAGTTGCTCCATCGCCACCCAGTCCGGATTGGAAGCATCGAAGCCATTGCGGTCAACCCATACCCAGCCGTCCGTACCAATCCACTTAGTACCCATGCTGATGGCGCGCGAGCCGCCGGAGATGGTCATCGACACGTCATTCGCATAGCCCGTCACTTCCTTGCGGTACGTGCATTCAATGTCGTATCGGGTTGCCG
Source organism: Acidobacteriaceae bacterium (assembly GCA_027452125.1). GTDB lineage: Bacteria > Acidobacteriota > Terriglobia > Terriglobales > Acidobacteriaceae > Telmatobacter. The sequence continues at coordinate 20,048 of DAIDGZ010000073.1, forward strand.
TGTTCCACAGCGCGTTGGACGCCGGAAAATCGCCATGCCCTTTCACCAGCGATGGACCGCTCAGATCGAAGCCCAGGCCCCAGTGGGCAATGTCTCCGTGATGTCCGATCCAGTCCAGCAGTTGCCCGCCTCCCGTGTTGTAGTTCCACCGCCAGTTGCGATGCACACGGGCCTCGATGTAGGGCTCCATGCGCGAGGGGCCAATCCACATCTCGTAATCCAATTGCGGCGGCGCTTCTGTCACAGCCGCATTCCATGCCTCTGTACCAGGCACAATGAGCTCGGGATCGGTGATCTTGCCGGGGAGTGCAGCCAGCTTGGCCACCAGACCCGGCTCGGTTCCGGCAAAGTCGTGATGGCCGCCCGGCAGTCCCACCTCTACGTGTGTCACGTTGCCGATCAGGCCATTGCGTACAATCTCGGCGGCCTTATGAAAATTGGCCACAGACCGCTGCCACGATCCGGTTTGCCAGATGACCTTGTTGCTCTCCACCGCGCGGACAATCGCCTGCTGCTCGGCGATCGTCCGCGCCAGCGGCTTTTCGCCATAGATGTCCTTCTTGCGCTCGGCGGCAGCAGTGGCCACCAGCGCATGCCAGTGGTCGGGCACAGCGATCATCACAGCATCGATGTCATCGCGGGCCAGCAGTTCGCGATAGTCGTGATATGCCTTGCAGTCTTGGTTGCCATAGTGGCCATTGACCGTATCCACGGCGGCCTGCAGGTGATTCTTGTCCAGATCGCAGGCTGCCACCACCTGGCAATCCTCTTGCGCCAGAAACACCTTGGTGTTGCCCGGCCCCATCATGCCCCAGCCGATCACGCCTAGCGTAATGCGTTCTGAGGGTGCTGAGCGGCTGGCTCGCCCCCATGCGGTCGCGGGTACAAATGCCGCAGCACCGGCGGATTTCAGAAATGTCCGGCGATTCACCGCAAACGGCGTAGCGGATGTGTGGGAAGAATCAGTCATGCGCGTCTCCAGGGCCGCGTCTGGCGCGGCAGGCGCAGTCTACACCCCGGCAGGAGACGCTGTCATGAAAATCCTGACTGCGCAGCGCCTACTCCAGAAACTCCCTCACAAACGGGTCTTCGCTGTGCACCAGGTCATGCAGCGAACCATCGAAGATCAGCCGGCCTTCCGCGAGCATCAGGAAGGTCGTCGTAGGGTGGGACTCTCCCCTGGGCAGCGGAACCATCCGCTCCTGCGCCGCATCATAGCGATGACTGCACATCATAAATGCGTCCTGCAACCGATGCGTCACGATCAGCGAAGGAACGTGATACACATCGCGCTCCTTCATCACCAGCTCGATGATCGTCGTCGAGGTAACCGGGTCCAGGCCGCCGGTGGGTGAGTCGTAAAAGATCAGCTCCGGCTGGTGGATCAGCGCCCGCGCAATCGCCACGCGCCGCCGCATGCCGCCCGAGAGACTCGACGGAAAGAGCGAAAAGGTCTCCGCAAGCCCCACAAAACTCAGCGCCTCGCGCACGCGGCTGTCGATCTCGGCGTCGTCCACCTGCTCCTGAATCAGCTGGTAGGCCACATTGTCGCGCACGGTCAGCGAGTCAAACAGCGCACCCTCCTGGAAGACCATGCCCGTGCGGGTGCGCAGCGGAAACAGCTTCTCCTCGCGCATGCCTGCGATCTCTTCGCCAAACAGCAGAATGTTTCCTTCATCCGGGCAAAGCAGGCCATTGGCCAGTTTCAGCAGCACGCTCTTGCCAACGCCCGCCGGCCCCAGCAGGATGCGCGTCTCTCCCGGCGCCACGCGAAAGCTCACATCCTCGAGAACCGGCGGGCCATCGAAAGCAATCGAGACATTGCGAAACTCCAGCACCGGACACTGCTGCGCAGCGACAGCCGCTACAGCGCCTTGCGTGTTGTTTTCAGGCATCTCGCTCATCGCGCAAACAGCTCGATCATCACCTGGCTGATCAGGAAATCCACAAAGATGATCAGCACAGAGGAGTTCACCACGGCGGAGATGGTCGACCGGCCCACGCCCTGCGTGCCTCCAGTCGTCCGCAATCCGTAGAAGCACCCGGTGGAAGCAATGATGTAGCCGAAGAAGAGCGGCTTCACCAGTCCCTGCAGAACATCGGGATAGCGAAGATACTCCCACGCCATCGAGAAGTACTGCGTCGCGTTCTGGTGATTCATAAACACCGTCACCGCCGCGCCGCCAAAGATGCCAAACGCATCCGCCACGATGGTGAGGAAGAAGAGCATGGAAATGCAGGCAAAGATGCGCGGCGTCACCAGCTTGCGCAGCGGGTCCACGCCCAGGGCGCGCATCGCGTCAATCTGCTCGGTCACCACCATCGAGCCAAGCTCGCTGGCCATGGACGAGGCGTTACGGCCCGAGACCATGATTCCGGTCAGCACCGGCCCCAGTTCGCGAATCATGGACATGCTCACGAACCGGCCTGTAATGCCGGTGGCGCCAAAGGCGGAGAGCGTCGCCGCCGACTGCAGCGCCAGCACGCCGCCGGTAAAGAAACCGGAAAGCAGCACAATCATCGCCGAACCCACGCCGATGATGTCTGCCTGCATCAGAAACTCTGACCAGTAGATCGGCGGGCGAAACAGATTCAGAAATGCATTCCCGGCAAAGATGGAGTAGTCCTGCACGGTGAGGACGATCTGCTTGGCGGCTCGATCCAGACTTTCAAACGCCATATGTCTCCCACGGCAAGAGATATTGAGCGCCTTCCGCTCACGTGGACAGAATAGCGCATGAGGCATCTCCGCGCGGACGCATGCGACTATGCATGGATCCTCTCGCCATATCGTTTTTCGCCTTTGTCGGCAACCACTTCAAGCCCAGTAAGTAACTGATATTTATAGCAGTAAAGCCATGATAAAATAGGGGTATACGTCACACGCGCACTCCAGACTATTCTCGCGCGTTTTAACTATTTAATCGACACGCAAACTATCTACAGGAGGAAGGCTTATGCATTTATTTCGCCTCCGGCTCATCCTCGCACTCATAGCGAGCGTAACCATCGTTTCGGTGGCCTCAACATATTTTGAGGTTCTCGCGCATCGTCATGTGCTCCGGCAGGAACTCACCCGGCGGTCGCGCTGGATGGGTATCAGTCTGCTGCCGGATTTGCAGAAGGCAGTGGCCACAGGCAACAATGACACTCTCTCCAAGGCCATCGATAACGCGCGGACCAATACCGGCGCTCTGGGGCTCGCCGTATTCAATAGTAACGGCAAACTGCTGGCCTGCGCCGGTCCGGCCGATGTATTGCAATCGCTTCCCTATCAGGCCGTAGACCACACACTGGAGCGCGATACCGAAGTCTCTGCCTTTGGCCATGCCGGGCAGCGTGAATGGCTGGAAGAAACTATCCCTCTACACACTGGCGACAAAGTGGACGGCGTCATCGCCGTTGTGGCCGATGCCACCTACATCCACAAAGAAAGCATGGACCTGTGGCAGCGCAGCTTCTGGCGCATCGTTGCCCTGGTGCTTCTTATCGTCTTCATTACTCTGGCCATGGTGCGCTGGTTCCTGCTGCGCCCCATGGTGGAGATGGCCGAAAAGCTGCGTCGCCTCCGCCTGTGGGCCAGCCATCTGAACAAGCCGCTTGAGCCCGGAGAAGCCAGGCTGGAACTGCCCGCCATGGAGGTGCCGGAGTTGAGCATGTTTACGCCGCTCGCCCGCGAGGTGGAAACCATGGCAGAAAGCCTGATCGCCGCCCGCGCCGCCGCCGCTGCGGAGGCGCGCCTCCGCGATGCCGGCGAACACCTCTGGACCGCCGAGCGGCTGGCCGTGCACATGCGCGACCGTTTCGGCTCCAGCCGCATCTTCGTCGTCTCAAACCGCGAGCCGTACGTGCACGTTCATCAGGGCCGCGACATTGTGTGCCAGGTGCCGCCCAGCGGACTGGTCACAGCCATCGAGCCGGTGCTGCGCGCCTGTGACGGCGTTTGGGTGGCCAGCGGCAGTGGCGATGCCGACGCCGAGACCGTGGATGAGTTTGACCGCCTCCGTGTGCCGCCCGACGATCCCCGCTACACCCTGCGCCGCGTATGGCTCTCCGCGGAAGAAGAATCGCACTACTACGATGGATTCGCCAACGAGGGCCTCTGGCCTCTCTGCCACATCGCGCACACCCGACCCATCTTCCGCGCCGCAGACTGGGAATGCTATCAGCGCGTGAATGCGCGCTTTGCCAAAGTCCTGCTCGATGAGATGGAAGACTGCGCCAATCCCGTAGTGTTCGTGCAGGACTACCACTTCGCGCTGTTGCCGCGGCTCATCAAGGATGTCCGTCCGGATGCGCGCGTGGCCATCTTCTGGCATATCCCATGGCCCAATCCCGAGGCCTTCGGCATCTGCCCCTGGCAGCCACAGCTATTGGACGGCCTGCTGGGAGCGGATCTCATCGGCTTCCACATTCCGCTGCACTGCAACAATTTCCTCGCCACCGTAGATCGCACCTTTGAGGCGCGTACCGATCGCGAGCACATCACCGTACGCCGCCACGGCCACATCAGTTCCATACGCTCGTATCCCGTCAGTGTGGCGATGGACGGTATGGCGCTGCCCGCCACCAGGCCGCTTGATCCGGTCGTTGAAAAGGAAGCCCGGGCAGCCATGCGCAGAGACCTGCTCCGCGAGTTTGGCGTGCACGCCGAGTGCCTGCTGCTGGGCGTAGACCGCATGGACTATACCAAGGGCATCGAGGAGCGTCTGCTGGCCATTGAGCAGTTGCTGGAATCTCATCCCTGGCAGCGAGAACGTGTCACCATGGTACAGATTGCCGCGCCTACTCGTTCGCGCATCGCGAGCTACTCTGACCTCCGTCACCGTATCGAAGAGATCGTCACCCGTATCAATCAGCGCTATCAGACAGCGCACTGGCAGCCGATTGTGCTCATCGATCACCACTGCAGCCACGAGGTCGTGGGCCGCTGGTATCGCGCCTCGGATGTCTGCCTGGTCACCTCGCTGCATGATGGCATGAATCTCGTTGCAAAAGAGTTTGTGGCCGCGCGCGATGATGAAGACGGTGTCCTGGTCTTAAGCAAGTTCGCCGGCGCCGCTACGGAACTGCGCGATGCGCTGGTCGTCAATCCCTACGACATCAGCGGCGTTGCGGAAGCCGTCCATCGCGGTCTGGAGATGGACCGCGAGGAGCGCCGTCTGCGGATGCGCCGCATGCGTAGACACCTGATGGAGCACAATATCTACCGCTGGGCGGCGCGCGTTCTCGGCGACCTGCGCGAACTGCGCCTCGAAGGAGGCAATGCACCCTACATGCGCCCCGACGAAGCCTTGCCCTTGGTGGACCCCGAGCGCATCGACGAGAATCTGGAATCGAGGGCGGAGTGGAGTTGAAAGCAGAAGCAATCGGAATAGTTAGAAATTTCTTTGCTGCATTTGCGGGTGCTGCGCGCCCCTTGCTGCTGCTGGACTACGATGGAACGCTGGCTCCCTTTCAGGTGGACCGGTTTCAGGCCCATCCATGGCCAGGTCTGCGCGAACGATTGCAGAGTATCCATCAGCAGGGCCACACGCGGATGGTCGTGATTACCGGCCGGCCAGCCGCGGAGATTGGCCCGCTCCTCGGCCTGGATCCGCCACTGGAGGTATGGGGATTGCACGGCACGGAACGTCTCCATCCCGATGGCCATCGCGAATTGGATACGCTGGCGCCTGCCGTGCATCAGGCGCTCGATGATCTGCGCGCTCATCTCCGGCGCGATAGCCTCGGCGGACTCTTCGAGGAAAAGGCTAACGGCGCGGTCATGCACTGGCGCGGAGCATCGCCCGCCCAGGCGCTGGAGATCGAACGCCGCACCCGCGCACTCTTCGCTCCCTTGGCCGCAATGGATGGCCTGGAGTTGCTCGAGTTCGAATCTGGCCTGGAACTGCGCGCAGGCCGCAACAAAGGCGGCGCTGTCGATGCCATTCTGCGCGAGAGCAGCGGCAGGCCGGTTGCCTTTCTCGGCGACGACATCACCGACGAGCACGCCTTCCGCGCCGTGAACCGCGCAGGCAGTCCGCATCTCACCGCCCTGGTGCGGCCCGAGTGGCGTGAAACCGCCGCCGATATCTGGCTGCAGCCGCCCGGTGAACTCATGCACCTGTTGTCGCAGTGGCTCGATGCCTGCGTAAGCATCGGGCGTTGAAGATGGATCCGTGTGTCTCTTCTGCGCGCACGGATGCACCTCTGCTGCACTGAATTGACACAATCCACTGCAGCGCTCTGCAACAGAGCCTGCCGCATCTCGGAACACCCTGTGCGCCTCGCCGCTACACTCTGTGCCAAAGCGCAACACCCTGCGGCATTCGAACTCTCAAAAATATGACTAAAGTTATTCCGCCGCCCACCGATGAACGGGGTGGATGCAGGAACGCCCATCCGGCGCAATCAGCGGCCCCGGCAGCAGCACGCAAGACCAAGGGGGCAGGGGAACCGGGCAAGGCATCCAAGAAGGAGTGGAATCCCATGGCCCTCGGTGTTTTGAACAACCTTTCGGCAATTTACGCAGAGCATAACCTGAACAACACGAATGCCAGCCTGCAGACGGTTCTGCAGCAGTTGTCTTCAGGTTCCAGGATCAACTCTGGAGCCGACGACGCCGCGGGGCTCTCGTTGGTCAACGGCCTCCAGGCAAACTCGACGGCGCTCAAGCAGTCAGAGACCAACGCCACCGAAGGCGTCGGGCTGCTGGAAGTGGCCGACGGCGCGCTCTCGCAGGTGACCAATCTGCTCAACCGTGCCATCACCCTCGCCACGGAAGCCTCCAACGGCACCCTCAACTCCACGCAGTTGGGCGCCGCCAATCAGGAGTACCAGTCGATCCTGGCAGAGATCACCAACATTGGAACCACCACGACGTACAACCAGCAGCAGGTCTTCACCGGTACGACCGTCTCCATCTTCACCGGCGACTCATCTACCACTGGCTCATCAGTCGACCAGCTCTACATCCGCACTCTGTCTGCCTCCAACGTGGGCGACAGCAACGGCGTCATGTCCTACAGCAATGGCTCCGGCAATGTCTTCGTCGATCTCTCCAAGAATGGCACGCTCGCCTCGCTGAGTGATGCGTTCGTCAACGGCACCACCTCGATCGACGTCAATTACATGGCCACCGGCGTTGGCGGCGCTGTCGTGCAGCAGTCGGCTACCATCAGCGTCGGCGGCAGTACCGGCTACGCCAACACCGTGCAGGGGCTCATCAGCGCTATCAATAACGCCAACCTCGGCCTCACCGCCAGTTTCACCACCGCCTCGCAGGCCGGATCGCAGGCCGTCGCCGCGGGCGCGGCGACCGATACCGGCATCCTCATCTCCGGCCCTGGCGCCGGCGTCGGCAGCGGCATGAATCCCGGCTCTGTAGGCACGCTGACCATCGGCGGTGGTGGCACGGCGACCGACGGACTCACCGGCACGCTGCTGGTCACTGACTCCTCCGGTGTAGCGCACACACTTGCGCTGGGGACTACCGGCTCGACGGATACTCTCTCTGATCTGGCGAACACCATCAACGCCGCCGGATACGGCATCACCGCAACCTACAGCGCGGCAAGCAAGAACATCACGTTTACCTCCGCAAGCTCGAAAGCCGCAGTCACCGGGACCAGTCTGGGCGATTCGGCAGGCGGCGGCGCCACGCTCACCTATACGCAGGCAGCGTCATACTACACCGTAGGCGTCTCCAACTCCGGAGCCAACGCCATCGAAGATGCAGCAACAGGCCAGGCCGTCGGCTCCACCTTCACCGCGGATCCCAATGGCCACGGCGGCATCGCCACCATCAGCTACACCGATGGCCCTGGCCAATCGCTCAACGGCACCGATCTCGGCTCGCAGAGCAATGCGCAGTCAGCGCTGAACAGCCTCAACCTGGCCATCAGCGCGGTTGCTGCCATGGACGGCTACATCGGCGCGCAGATCAACACGCTCAATTCCATCAGCCAGGTCATGAGCACGCAGAGCGAAAACCTCGTCTCCGCGCAGAACGCCATCCAGGCCACGGACTATGCCTCCGCCACCTCAAATATGTCGAAGTACGAGATCCTCACCCAGACCGGCATCGCCGCGCTCGCGCAGGCCAACCAGGTGCAGCAGGAAGTCACCAAGCTCTTGCAGTAACGCAACGCTGAAATATCTTCAAGACAACCCAGGGACAGGGCGGCGGCAAGGCGCAAACCTTGCCGCCCATTTTTGCTTGGCCCGCAGTAAACTTCAGCTCTGCGTAAAGACCAGCCATCCACCCTCAACCAGCGCCGCATGCGGCACGGTAGATCCGCGCACCGTACGTCCATTCAGCGTCACGCGGTCGAGAAACGCATCCCGCTGCTTCGCATGCGCTTCAATGTGAATCGTCCGCCCGTCGGCTCGGTGAATCTCCACACGCTCAAACAGCGGCGCGCCCAGCGTCCACTCCGGCTTGCCCGGGCAAAGCGCGAAGATGCCCATCGCGCTCAGAATGTACCACGCGCTCATCGCGCCCGTATCCTCATCCCCGCAGAAGTTGTCCACTGAATAGAGTTCGTTCAGCACGCGATGTACCCAGTGCTGCGTGCGGTCGCGCCGGCCCGCGGCCGAGTACATATACAGCACATGATGCACCGGCTGATTAGAGTGCGCATACTGGCCAAAGTTCACTGCCGCCATCTCGCTCATCTCGTGAATCTCGCGCCCGTAGGTGCCCACGTGAAACACCGGCGGCTGGTTCAGCATCTCGTCCAGCGCGCCTACAAACGCATCGCGCCCTCCCATCGCCTGCATAAGCCCCTCGGGATCGAACGGCACAGAGAAGCGATACTGCCATGCCGCGCCCTCCACATACGGCCCGCCCCACGTATGCGGATCAAACGGCGTCTGCCATGATCCATCGGCCATCCGGCCGCGCAAAAAACGCGTCTCCTTGTCGAACAGCTTGTGCCAGTTCTGCGCGCGCTTCTCAAACATCGCCGCATCATCGGTATGGCCGGCGGCGCGCGCCACCTGCGCAATGCAAAAATCGCCCAGCGTGCAGTCCAGTGTCTCGGCCACTGCACCCACCATGGCCTCGCAGGGGATATAGCCCAGCTTTTCGTACTCCGCAATCGCCGGCCTGCCGTAGCCGGCCTTTGGCGGAGCGCTCACCGTCGCCGACTTCTTCAGTGCCGCATAGGCCGCCTCCAGATCAAACCCCTGGATGCCTCTTGCCACTGCATCGCCAAAGACAAACTCGATCGGATCGCCGGTCATCACGCTCGCATAGCCCGGGCATGGAAAACGTGGCAGCCAGCCGCCTTCCTTGTACGCATTCACCCAGCCTTCAAGAATCTCGCTCAGCCGCTCGGGATAAAGCAGCGCCATCATCGGATTCCACGCGCGATAGTCGTCCCAGTAGCCGTGATCCGCGTACATGACGCCCGGCTCCACCTTGCCGCTGAAGGCGCTGAAGTGCACCAGCTTTCCCTGCGCATCGCGCTCATGAAAGATGCGCGGGAACAAAAGCGCGCGATACAGGCAGGAGTAGAAGACGCGCCGCTGCGTTTCGCTCGCACCGCCAATCTGCACCCGGCCCAGCGCCTCATTCCACACCGCTGCGGCCTCGCTGCGCACCTGCTCCAAAGGCTTCTCGCCGATCTCGCTCGTCAGGTTCAGTTCCGCCTGATCCGCTGAGATGAACGACGTTCCCACGCGCAGCGTAACCGTCTTGCCCGCCTGCGCCGCAAAGCGCAGCATGGCCACACGCCGCCCACGCAGTTCCTTCACCTCCAGTCCCGTTACCGGCGCATCGCAGCGCACGACGTAATAGGTCGTGATGCCGCCTCCGGGAATATACTTCTTCGCCGAGCGTGTCTGCGCAATCAGCATGCCGCGCGTTGCATCGTAGCGTGCCGTAGCATCCTCTCCCGGCAGATCGACAAACACGCCCGCCGGCCCGGCCTGCGCAAACGTCAACCGCAGCAGCGCGCAGCGCTCCGTCGGCGCCAGCTCCAGTCGGCAGCGGTAGCGCATCAACTCCATCTCCAGCAGGTGCGGCGCAATCTTCATCTCCGCCGCGCGGTACGACGATGCGCGTGCGCTGGCCTCGGGTGCGGGCTCGCCGCTGAAAGGCAGAAACGTAGCGTCGCCGTAGTCCCCCAGCCAGGGGCTCAACTGATGCGTGCAGCGGATTCCCTGCACCCGCTCATCCTGCGGCTGAAAGAAAAAGCTGCTGTCGTCGCTCGATTGCAGCGTCCAGTGCGCCATGCCAAAGGGCACGGCCACAATCGGCAGCGTGTTGCCGCGCGAGAACAGCCGCGTCGAGTTCGTGCCCTGCAACGGATTCGCCAACTCCACCAGCGATCCCACGCCCGGCCGTGCTTGCCCGGCAGCGCTTGCCGCCTCCTGCACTGCTCCGCTTGCCGCGGCACTCCGCTCCACAGTGGAAAGCAGCGCCGCCGCACCGCTCAGTTTCAGAAAACTCCGCCTGCTTGCTCCGCCATCCTGCATTCCGCTTCACCCTCGCTGTGCGGGCCATTTGCCGCCTGTATATTGCCCGCAGAAAGTCCCCTGCAATACTAGCCGGTTGCTGTGAACCTGCTCAAATCACCAGCGGCCAGGCGCTCCACAGCAGCAGCGTTATTGAGCATCCGCAGCTTGTCATGCTCCATGGCGAGGTGGTGCGACACCGGATTTCGCTCGTCTCTGCAGCAGAAGGTTTGGCAAGGATCTGCCGCAACTAGAAATCCAGCGGCGCGCTCAATCAGCTCCTTGGCCTGTTTTCTCCGTGCGATCATGCGCGGACGAAGCATCTCGTTTTTGCGCTATAGTGGCCTATGCAAACATTGCATTCTTCCCCGCATCTTTTATGACAAATCAGAATTCAGTAGTGCGTTAACCTTCCGAACACCTCAAATCGGAGTGGAGACAAGTGCGCGTGATCGAATTCCTTTCTCAGCATTGGAGCTCACCATGACCGATTTCCCTGCCTCTAATCATCAGAAGCTGCCCGCAATTGCAGAGCTGGACGACAATGCACCGCAAGCCGTCGCCGCAGCCGCCCAGCCCGCAGCCGCGCAAATCGCAGACCGGAACGCCGCAGTTTCTGTTCAATCCGTGCGTGGGTCAAAAGGCGTGGACTGTTATGCCTTCCTCGATCTGAACGGACAGTTCAGTGCCAGCTTCGCCAAACCAATTAATGACGCCAAAGAGGAAGCATCCTTTCCTCTCGGCGAACCCGGCTTGATAAAGCATCGGAACCTCCAGATCGACGGCGATGACATTCCATGGACCTGGAGCACAGGCCGCTTTCGCTGGGAAGCGCGGAGGGGAAACACCGTCCTAGTCAAAAGATTCGCGGAGATCAGCCCTTTTACAGGTAATCTCGGCCAGACCGACATGGGCAAGATGCTGGATACGCCATCGCAATTCGGTCCCGGCTGGGCCGTGTCCTACGGCTTCTACGACAGCGGTAATGGCAAAATCTCCGGACTGACCAACCAGGACCAGTCCTATGTTTACATCACGCGCAATCAATCGGACTGGATGGGCGAGTTGGCGAGCAGTCTGGGCCGCACATTCACGGAGAAACCATTTTCGATGCTCGCCCTGCCCGGCTCACATGACGCCGGCATGTTTGACGCCAAAGTCCTCGGTCACCTAATCACCAGCGCGGCATTTTTAGCCTATCTCGCGCCGGTGTTGGGTTCGGGCATCGTGACGCTGGCTTCGCCCTTGATCTATCGCGCCGCCATCAACTTTGCAATGACCCAGAAAGATAACATCGCCAATCAACTCAAGCTGGGCGTGCGCTACTTTGATTTCCGGCCCGGCCACTGTGCCGTCCCTGTCCCAGCAATGGGCCTCTACCACCAGCACAGTGTGATCCCCGGTTACTCTTATCAGAGCTTCCTTGAGGATGTGCTCAACTTCCTCAATCATCACCCAACTGAAATCGTCGTTGTCAGTGCCAATTTTCAAGGCATCGCAATGGACTTCATGAAAGCAACTCTTGCGCAGTTGGAAGATACACTCCGCGCCGCGCAGAAAGCTACAGGCACGCAAAACTCAATCGTAGCGGGCAATAAGCTCGATCTGCGAACTACATACAAAAGCCTCATTGCAGCGAATAAGCGGCTCATCTTCCTCAACCAGGTCGGCGCCGCGGATGATGCCACCAAATACGACTCCTACTCCGATGACTCCAAGACCACCGATGTCAACGCCATCCTGCGATCCCTTGAAGCCATGACCAGCAGTGGCCAGTCCGGCGCTGACTATACCGTGCTGCAACTGCAAGGCACTGCCACAGGACTCGCGGGCGGGGGATTCGCGTCCGTTGTAACCCTGAGCGACGCCTCCTCGCCGCTGCTCTCCACCAAGCCCGCTTTCGACAGCAAAACCTACCCCTGGCTCAGGGCCAACGTTGCCTCCAGATTCTCGTCAGAAAAGCTGATGGTCTTCCTCAATGACTTTGTGGACAATGCGCTCGTCAGCACGGCAATTGAGGTAACAAAGCAGCGGGCGACACAGGCCCACGTGCCTCCGCCTGACCTCTGCTTTATCAATTCGAAAAAGATGCTCGGCGGCGTGATCGAGATGCGGCGCTCCTACGGCGCGGGAGGGTACAAAGAGGGCCGGCGCTTCACCAGCAACTTCCTTTACACCGAAGCGGAACACGGCCAGTTCCAGGTAGTCGATACCAACCTGTGGTTTATCAAGACAAAAAACACCGAGAGCGGAAAAGTGGAACTCCACCAGCGCACGGCGAAGTCAGAATATAGGACCGGCCTCCGCGCCATCGTCGATCTGTCGCCTGAGGTTGCGGCCCAGGGCTGGTTGCAGATGACGCGCTCTGGTCTGTGGTTTATCCGGACAAAAGGCTGGTCAAACGGCACGATTGCACTGGCCCGTTATACAGCGGAGTCTACTTATCAGGCGTTTGAGGCGTACAACACAAATATCTCAGCCAATGAGGCGGATAACGGCTGGTTCCAGATAGAGGGTGACGATCTGTGGCTGATCAAAACCAGGAACACAAAAAGCGGATTTGTCGAAATCCATCAGCGAACAGCCGCGCTTCGATACCAGGGCGGCATTGATCAGGTCGTTGATTGGCGGCCAGGCGAAGTTGCAAACGGCCGCCTGCAGATCGTCGGCACCGATCTGTGGTACATCGAAAGTAAAAGCGTGCGGAGCATATTCGTCAGGTTGCACCAACGAACGGCGAGTTCTGCATACAAGTCTGTTCAAACAATCCAAAGCGGAATCATGACCAGCGATGCCGAGTACGGCAACTGTTACTTGGTGTAAACCGGTTTGCTCGGATCATTCACCGTCAGCAAACCTGCTTGAGCGCGCAAGGCCAGGTGACTCTGTCCTTGTCTGAGTAATCCCTGAGGGCGTCCCATTACCATGTGGGCGCCCGGGGTGCCACCTGCCCGCCCGTTGTCAAGCCTCCGGCCTCCGGCATTCTGCACAACCGACTCAAAGGAAACGACTTCCTGCGCTCGGAGGTTTGCCGATAAATGCTCGCGCCTCTCTTATCCTGTCCTCACCATGCTAAACGCCACTCCAGATCAGCCCTGCCGCCGCTCACAAGCTCAACAGACTCAAATGGTGCGGTGTTACCTCGATAAAATGCGCGTTTTTCTGCATAATTGCGGGCAATTTTCCGCACGGTTTTCACCCCCCATCAGGCCCATCAACTCATGGATCAAGAGAGAGTTACGGTGATCTTCACCATCCAGAAAGGGAGCTACAATGCGAGGTACCCCTCCCCCTCCGACAATATCTCGCCGGCGATCGACAGCGGATTGGCTACCTGATTTTGGCCTTATCAGGCTGGAAGAAGCAGAAACTGCTTCTGATCGGAGCGATCAAACGGGATCTGCACCTGAAAACATATTTCTGGTGGATTCATCCCCGACCCGAGAGCCTTCTTCCTTCGCGCATTTGCAGCAGTCTAGCCTGCGCAGACAGAAGTTCCTCAGAGCACCACCACCAGCTCTGAGTATGCCTGTAACTGCGGGTCGGCAGTGAGCAGCCGCATCGGCTCGCTGATGGCCTGGGCCACCAGCATTCGGTCGAAGGGATCGCGGTGCAGTTGGGGCAGGCGGGCCACGGCCATCGCATGCTGTCTTGTGATCGCAAGCTCGCAGATGCCAGCCGCATCCAGAAGACCGGCGAGGCGCTCCAAATCAAGATGCAGCTTGCCTAAACTGACCTTGATGGCAAGCTCCCATAAGCTCGCGGTCGAAGCAAATACCTCGGTTGCGTCTGTAATGACGGCACGCATCTCCGCCGTGAGGCGCGCATCGTCTTCCATCAGCCAGATAAGTACATGCGAATCGAGGAGAAGGCGCACTGTCAGGCCTTCCTCACCTGGCTCTCCACGGAGTCCGCCTGTGCGGAATCAGAGCGCTCCGGCGGAAAAATCGGACCGTTCTCAAACTCGGCCAGGACATCGTCTGTCAGCGGAGCATCGAAGTCGTCGGATATCCGGATCTCGCCCTTCATCAGGCCAAAGACGATTGGCTTCTTCTCCGGGGTCAACTGCGTCAGCCGCGCTGCGGGCCTGCCGGCGCGAGCGATGATCACGTCCTCGCCGCGCTCCGCCCTCTCGACCAGCTTGGAGAGCTGAGTCTTGGCTTCGAAGATATTGACGGTGAGTGGTGTGGGCGAATGTGTAGCCATAATTGCACCTCCCCCTGCGTTAGCTAAACCTAGCTTAGCACGGGCGATTACACCGCCACCACAAAGCTGTCCTCGGTCCGCGTCACCGCGTGGTAGAGCGTGTCCCGCTCCACCGGGACCCGGCCTGCCTCGGTGATCAGGCGGCACAGATCCTTGCGCGTCATGCCCTGCGGCGTGGTGGCCCCGGCATCGTGGTAAATCTTCTCCTCGATAACCGTGCCGTCCAGATCATCCGCGCCAAAGCGCAGCGCAATCTGCGCAATCTTCGGCGTCAGCATCTGCCAATACGCCTTAATATGCGCAAAATTGTCCAGCAGCAGGCGGCTTACCGCAATCTGGCGAATGTCGGTAAGGCCCGTGGTCACCGGCAGGTGATCCAGTGGCGTATTCTCCGGGTGAAAGGCCAGGGGAATGAAGGTCTGGAAACCGCCGGTCTCGTCCTGCACGGCGCGCAGCTTCAGCAGGTGGTCCACCCGGTCCTCATCGTTCTCCACGTGGCCGTAAAGCATGGTGGCGTTGGATTTGAAGCCCATCTTGTGCGCCAGCCGCGCCGTCTCCAGCCACTCGTTGCCGTCGATCTTGTGGTCGCAGATGATGGAGCGTACGCGGGCGGAAAAAATCTCCGCGCCGCCGCCGGGCATGGAGTCCACGCCAGCTTCGCGCATCTTTTGGAGCGTCTGCTCGATGGTGAGCTTGGCGCGCCGCGCCAGAAAGGCAACCTCCACCATGGTGAATGCCTTCACGTGCACCTTGGGAAAGCGCTCTTTGAGACCCTTCACCAGGTCAAGGAAGTATTCCAGCGGCAGATCCGGATGCAGGCCGCCGACGATATGGAACTCGGTCACCGCCTCGGAGTAGCCAGACGCTGCCGTCTCCCAGGCCTCTTCCAGCGCCATGGTGTACCCGGCTGGATCGCCCTTCTTGCGCCCGAAGGCGCACAGCTTACAGGCAGCCACGCACACGTTGGTGGGATTAATGTGGCGATTGACGTTGAAGTAGGTCACATCGCCATGCATCTTCTCGCGCACCGAGTTGGCCAGCCAACCCACAGCCAGCACGTCAGGCGAGCGATAGAGCGCCAGACCGTCATTCGCGTCAAGCCGCTCGCCCGCCATCACCCGGGCCGCGATGGGTTCGAGCCGTGGATCGTACGTGCGAAATGCACTTGCCTGCCCCGGGGTGGTCGCCGTCGTCTGCATACTCTGATGATACCGAAATCCGGTGTCCCGCATCACTTTTGTGCGGTTTCCGCCTGATTTGCGTTTGGTTCCATCACAACGCCGTCATTCAGCGAAGCCGCCACCAGATGGTCGCCTGCCGCACGAATCTGCGCCACCCGGTAACCCGTCTCCCACCACTTCCAGGTCATCGTCTTGGGGTCGATGGCAAAGATCTGGTCGCTGCGCTGCGAACTGACCAGAATGCGGCGCGTCACCGGGTTGTAGCTCATATCGTCCACATCGCGGAAAGGAAGCCGACCGATCCATAGCCAGGTGTGCCCCATATCGCGGGTAAAGTAGACACCCTCCCGTGCGCCCAGCCACAGCGTTCCATCCGGCGTGAAGACGATACAGTGAATGCGCGTCAGCATCTTGGGCAGCCCCATCGGCCACCAGGTCTGCCCGCCGTCATGGGAGAGGACCACCCCGTCCGGTCGAGCCGCCGCCATGGCCTTGCCATGCACGGCAACAGAGAGGTATTCGCCAAGGCCCATCACCGGGCCTCCCTGCCAGCTGGCACCCTTGTCCTGGCTGGTCAACAGACCATAGCTGGTGGCGGCAAGCCACATATCACCAGTCACATCCAGCGCATTCACGCGGCTTTCCAGCATGATGGGCGGCTGCTTCTCAGCCTTCTCCACATTCACGCGCATACCCCGAGCCTTTTCGGTGATCGTCTTCATCACCGTATTGGCGATCAGATTTCGCGGCTGCCAGGTGTCACCAGGCGTCCTTACCGAAGGATCGGAATCGCCCGTATTCAGCGACTGCAACTCAAAGATGCCGCTGTTCGTGCCCGCCAGCACCGCTCCAGCCGGTGTTTGCGACAACGTGAAGACGTCGCGCCCATCAAGGCCATCGGCTATCTGCCGCCACCCAGCGCCGCCGTTCTCTGAGACGAAGACTCCGCCGAAGCGCTTGTCATTGACCACCCCGGCATAGAGCCGGTTCGGATGGTCACGGTCCACCAACAGAGCTACCACCTTGCGCTCCGAGATGCCGGCATTCGAGGCATGGAAGCTTTCGCCTCCATCCTCGCTGGCCATCACGCCCCCCCGGTCCGTAGCCAGCAAAACCCGCTTGGAATCGCGCGGATCGACATACACATCGTTCACTACAACATCGGAAGGTGTCATGCGGCGAAAAGTACGCCCGCCATTCACCGTCTTGTACAAGCCCTCGGTTGTGCCCGCATATACGACCTCCCGGTTCTCCGGATCCTGCATCAGAACCCGCGTCCGTCGCGCGGCACTGGGGATGCCCTGAATCTTGTGAAATAGATCGCCGGCATTCTCGCTCTTGTAGATGCCACTGCAGGCACTCAGATAAACGGTCCTCGGACGCTCTGGATCGATGATCATCGAGAAGACATCAGAGTCCACAATCAGGCCCTGCTTGATATTCCGCCAGGTCTTGCCGCCGTTGAGTGTCTTCCACGGCAGATGCCAAGTGCCCGCATACACAATCTCGGGATTCCGCGGATCAACAGCCAGCGACTCGACCTCATGAATCTCCCGGCTGCCCGGCGGGCTGATCTGCTGCCAGGTTGCGGCATTGTCTACGCTGCGATAGACGCCCAAAAGTGTTCCAGCAAAGAATATCTTGGAATCAGACGGCGCCTGCACAAAGGCACGAATCGACTGGCCGCGTAGCTCCGAAGACTCCTGCCAGCTCTTGCCGGCATCGTGGCTTACCCAAAGGCCGCCGTCGTCACTGTCCGCATGCCAACCAGCGGCATAGATTGTCCGTGGATCCGCTGCATCCACCACAATGTTGTCCAAAATCAGGCCGTCCACATTGCCTAGGCGAGCAAGGCGGTGCCAGTGCCCGCCTTCATCCGTAGACTCATAGATCCAGCTATTGGTCGTACCCAGATACAGGTGCTCAGGCTGGCTAGGCACTGCCGTGATTGCGCGCACATCGCCTCCTGCCGGGCCAACGATCGTCCACACGGGCTGGGCCAAAAGAGCCGGGGAAAGGATGAGCAGCAAGAGAACCGGAAGAAGAAGCGCAAAACCTCGGCGCCGGAAAGTAAAAAAGGATGCAGTTTGCGGAAAACTCATTCGGACAATCAACCCCATATGTCTAAGACAAGGATAGCTAAAAATTGTTACTGGAACGAATCGGCATAGGGGGGAGAGTCACCTCTCCTCCCCTGCCACACCACCGGACAAGCGGGTCCGCATCCGGCGGTTCGGAGGATTGAGCTAGGTTGCGATAAGCAGCCGCGGAAGTCCGAGCGAG
>DAIDGZ010000074.1 GCA_027452125.1 Acidobacteriaceae bacterium
GGAGACTCATTGATTCGGATACTACGACAAGACGCGCGCCGCCGTGAAAACCAGGACGCTCAGGCGGAGAACGGGATTCCTACTGCGGCAGGGCGGGCCGCACCGTGCCCTGGGGCCGTGCGGCTGCGGGCTGCGCCGGCAACGCCGAATGCACCTGCGGGCTGTGAGCCGCAACGGTGCGCGGCGCAGCCGCCGTGTGCGACTGCACCGCGTTGGCCTGTGGGCTCCTCTCCGTGTTTGCTGCGGCGGGCATCAACTGGGTCACGCGTTGCGCCGGGTGCTGCGCTGGTTCTGCGCGGCGTACAACGGTGGTATGAGGACTGCCAGTGGCTGCGGCTGCTTCCATGGTGCCCGGCTCTCCACCGCTGGGAAACTCCTCGCCGTCCCTGCCCACAATCGCTGCGTGCATGAACGTCATCCAGATGGGCAGTGCCGCGCGCGCGCCGGTCTCCTTGTCACCCAAGGTCTGCTGGCTGTCGTAGCCCACCCACACCCCGCAGGTCACTGACGGCGTAAAGCCCAGGAACCATGCGTCGGTAAAGTTGCTGGTGGTGCCGGTCTTGCCGCCCACGGGATGCTTCAGCTCCGAGGCCACCGCCGCCGTGCCGGAGTGCGTCACCGCCTGCAGCAGGGTCATCATGGTCCGCGCGGTGCGGCTGTCGATCACCTGGTTCACCGCGGGCGAATCCTCCCACAGGGTGATGCCGTCTGCGTTCTGCACGCGCCGGATCAGGCGTGGCGTAACCCGCAGCCCGTCATTGGGAAAGACCGCATAGGAGGCCACCTGCTGCTGCAGCGTAATGCCCACCGCGCCCAGTGCAATAGGCAGAAACGGCGGAATCTCTGAGGTCACGCCGAAGCGGTGCGCCATGGCAATCACGTTGTGCACGCCCACCCGGGCCGCCAGCTTCAGCGCGGGAATGTTGCGCGAGTCCGCAAAGGCCGCGGTGATGGTCATGGGGCCTTTGAAGTTGTTCTCGTAGTCGTGCGGCACGTAATCGCCAAAGCGCACCGGCGTGTCCAGAATGATGTCCGTGGGCTTGGCGCCGTCTTCAATTGCCGCTGTGTAGACATAGGGCTTGAAGCTGGATCCCACCTGCCGCTCCGCCTGCGTGGCGCGGTCAAACTGGCTGAGCGCGTAGTCCCGTCCGCCCACCAGCGCCAGCACGTCGCCGGTGGTATTGTCCATGGCCATCAGCGCGCCCTGCACGCCTGAGTCCTGCTCCAGCGTGGCGCGGCGCTCGCCGCCAGCCATGGCCGCGTCCAGATGCACGTAGATCACATCGCCCGGCTTCACCAGGGCATCGGCATAGCGTTGCCCTGTCCATTGCCAGTCACTGGGTTGAATGAGAACTCGCATCTTGCCGATGCGCGCGTGAATCTCCAGCGGCAGCACCCGCGTCACCAGCGCATGCGCGTAGTCGCCCGGCACGTACTGCACGCCCCAGTCGGGATGCTTGTAGTTGTCGAGCGTGAAGCCTTCCGCCAGCGCGTTCTCCAGATGCCCCTTCCAGCCGTGGCGGCGCTCGCATGCAGCCAGCCCATCGGCCACCGCGCGGTTAGCCACCTTCTGCAGGTTCAGGTCGAGCGTGGTTTGCACCTTCAGGCCGGCCTCATGCACCTGGTCCGAACCAAAGCGCTGATCCAGCTCGCGGCGCACCTCCTCCTGAAACCACGGCGCCACCGACATCTCCGGCTGGGTAATGTGCAGGCCCAGCGGTGTGCTGCGCGCGGCCTCCGCCTGCGCCGCTGTGATCACCTTGTCGTTCTCCATCTCGGTAATCACCAGGTTGCGCCGGCGCAGGGCCTTCTCCGGGTTCAGGATGGGTGAGTAGGCCGCCGGCCCTTTCGGCAGCCCGGCCAGCAGCGCCGCCTCCGGCAGTGTCAGCTCGCTGGCGTGCTTTGAGAAGTAGTACTCCGACGCCGCCTCAAAGCCATACATCCCGCTGCCCAGGTAAATCTGGTTGCCATACAGCGTAAAAATCTGCTGCTTGGTAAACGTCCGCTCAATCTGGATCGCCAGGTAAGCTTCTTCGATCTTGCGCGTGTAGACGCGGGTAGGCGAGAGAAAGAGATTGCGCGCCAGTTGCATGGTGAGCGTCGAAGCGCCCTGCGACCGGCCATGGGTGCGCAGGTCGTGCACCAGCGCGCCCAGTACGCGAAAGACGTTGATCCCCCAGTGCGACTCGAAGTTCTTATCCTCAATGGAGATCACCGCCTCGCGCAGAATCGGGGCAAACCCGTCATAGCCCACAATCACGCGCTTCTCCAGCGCAAACGAGCCGATCACCTGGCCGTTCCGGTCATACAGCACCGTGCTCGTGGAGGGCCGGTAATGCTCCAGCTCATCGATCTGCGGCAGGTTGGCGGAGTACACCAGCGTCAGACCAGCCAGAGAGCCAGTCAGCACCGCCAGCCCCACCAATATAAACAGCGCAAAGGGACCAGCCAGCTTGCGGCGGCGGCGCGTACGAATCGGCAGGGCAGCCAGCCGCTTCTGGCGGGCAGGACTGCGCGGTTCGAAAGGCCGATTGGGGGTTGCAGCCAAGCGATTCAGCCTCGGGCATGTCTCCCGCGCACGGGAAGTGAAAGACAGCTTGTCTTCAGGCTAGCACTGCATCACCGCGCAGCAACGCAGCAAATCAACGCTGCGTACCACGCGGTGCACGAGTGGGAAGTGTGTGTGCAGTTCTGGATCAGGCGCTCTTGGCCTTGAGCAGGTCCAGCGCCTTGTTCAACGGCAGGTCGCCGCTGGAGGGTGGCGCGGCGCCAAACTGATCCTCCACCGGCGGCTCCACAGTCACGGTGGGCGTAACCGCTTCGTCCTGAATCTTCTTCCCCTCCGGACTCTCGTACTTGGCCACCGTCAGCAGGATGACGCCGCCATCCGGCAGGTCAAAGGTCTTCTGCACTGAGCCCTCGCCAAAGGTGCGCTCGCCCACCACGTCGCCGCGCTTGGCGCCCTCAAGGGCGGCAGCCGCAATCTCCGGCGCTCCGTAAGTGCCGCGATTCACCAGGATGGCTACCGGCGCATCCGTCAGGAACTTGGCCGGATCGGCGGTGAAGGTCTGTGTGGGAAACTTCTGCCCCGCCAGCGTCGCCAGCGTTCCCTTGTTCACAAAAAAGTTGGCCAGGCGGATCCCCTGCTGAATGTCCGTGCCGTAGCAGTCGCGCAGGTCCAGCAGAATCTTGGTGCCCTTGGCCGCAGACTTGATCTGCGCCGCAATCGCATCCACGCGATCGGCGGTCAGCACGCTCGGCTTCAGATACAGAATCGTGCCGTTGTTGTACGGCTGCACCTGCATGGGGGCCACCGCCGTCGCGGTGCGCGTCAGTGTCAGCTTGTCCGGCTCCGGCTTGGTGGGGCGCACCACGGAGATTTGAATGGTTGAGCCCGGCTTGCCTTCCAGCATCAGGCGGATCACCGCCGGCGCCAGCTCGCGCGTCGACTGACCGGCGATCGACTCAATCACGTCGCCATCCACAATCTTGTTCTTGTCCGCCGGTGAACCCGGCACCACGCTGACCACGGTCGCGTATCCAAACCGCTTGGCGATGCGCAGGCCCACGCCCGCCTCATCCGCCGCCGCGTGCTCCTTGTAGATCTTGTACTCGGTCGGCGTCAGATAGCTGGAGTCGGCATCCAGTGATTCCAGCAGCCCGTGCAGGGCGCCGTCCGTCACATCGCCGATGTTCGGCGCGGTCACGTAGTCGGTTTGCACCCGCTTCAGCACCTCGGCATAGACACGCATCTCCCGATACGCGCCCGAGTTCTCAGCCCCGGCATGCACGCCAAAGTAGCCGAACTGCCCCATGACCAGACCCAGTCCCAGGGCCACAAAGATTGTTGCCGAAAGCACAAAGACAAGACGCTGAAAGAATCGTGACACGCACACCACCGGGGCAACGGCCTCAAACCGAGGAAACAGCCGTTTAACCCATTAGACGCAATCATACCGTAAGGGTGGGCGGAGTGCGCGCCTGTCGCTGTTCCCGCAAGCCCCTGGGCGATCAGCACCCCACCAGGCGAAAGTACCGCTGGGCTCGCTGTACGTCCCTCAAAATCTGTGCCTTGAGCGCCTCCGGAGAGGGCCACGCTATCTCTCCCCGCAGGCGGACCAGAAACTCCAGCTCCAGCGGCGTCTGCTCGTCCAGCTCCACCGGCTCAAAATCCAGAATGTGCGACTCCACAGCGAACGAGGCTTCGCCAAAGGTGGGCCTGTTGCCCACGTTGGTCACCGCCTGAAACTGCCGTTGCCCGTTGATGCGCAGCCGCGTCACATACACGCCAAAGGCTGGCAACTGCCCGGGATACGCCGCAAGGTTGACCGTAGGCACCAGCAGCCGCGTGCCAATGCCGCGTCCCCGGGCCTGCGTGGAGAGCACGGCGAAGGGCCGCCCCAGCATCCACCGCGCCCGCCGCATCTCGCCCGCCGCCACCAGTGCCCGCACCGCGGAGCTGGAAACCTCCATCCCGCGCACATGCACCGCCTGGTGCACGCGCAGGGTGAAGCCCATCTCGGCGCCTAGCGCCGCCAGCTCGGTTACCCCGGCCTCCGCGCCCCGTCCGCAACGGAAGTTGGCTCCTTCATGCAGTTCGCGCACGTGCAGCGCCCCGGCCAGAATCTGTTCCGCAAAGGCCCGCGCCGAAAGGCCGGCCAGTTCCGCATCGAAGGGCAGCACCAGCACTGCGTCGATGCCGGTGCCCGCCAGCAGCCGCAGCTTCTCCGCAAGCGGCGTCAGCAGCAGCGGAGCCTTATCGGCGCGGAGAAAATGTTCCGGATGCGGCTCAAAGGTGATCGCCACAGCGCGGGCATGGCGCTGCCGTGCGCTCTCCACCACCGCACAGAGAATCTCGCGATGTCCCAGGTGCAGCCCGTCAAAGTTGCCGATGGCTGCCACAGTGGGCCCAAATCCCGCAGGAATCTCCGCAATCGAGCGATACACCGCAATCGCAGGCACAGTCTGGGCGCTACTGGAGGGAGTCTGGATCATCGCATCACCGGGCGCTGCCCGTGGAGCTAAGATCGATGGGCAGCTCCAGCCCGTCGTAGGCCATGCGCACAGTGTCCGGCAGCATGGTGTTGGTCTGTTCATGGCCCAGTTCGTGGGCGATGTGTGTCAGCCAGGTATGGCGGGCGCCAATGCGCTCTGCCCAGGCAACGGCCTGCTGCACCGTAGCGTGGCTGGGGTGCGGCTTGTGCCGCAGTGCCGGCAGCACCAGGTGCTCCAGCCCCTCCAGCAGTGCAAAGCTGGACTCCGGGATCGTACTGGCATCCGTGAGATACGCCGTGTTGCCAAAGCGAAAGCCTGAGATCTCCATCGTCCCGTGCAGGATGGGCACGCGCTGAAACTCCACGCCATGCACCGCGGTGGTCTCTGCCAGCGGCTCCAGCTTCACTCGTGCCCGCGTGGGATACGTGGCGTCCGGCGCAAACGTGTAGTCGTAGATCCGTTCCAGGATGGCGATGGTATCTGCCGCCGCATACAGAGGAATCTGCCCGCCTTCGCGTGCCACCGCAAAGCTCAGCGGGCGCAGATCGTCCAGGCCAAGGATGTGGTCGGCGTGTCCATGCGTGTAAAACACCGCATCCAGCCGGCGCAGCTTCTGGTCGAGCGCCTGGAAACGGAAGTCCGGCCCCGTGTCGATTACCACGATCCGCTCAACGTCGTTGTCTGCGGCGTCCTTCCAGCGGAGCATCACGGAGGGGCGGCGGCGGAAGTCTCGCGGGTCCGCGGAGGTGCACACCGGGCAGGTGCAGCCCAGCGTCGGCACTCCCATCGAAGTCCCCGTTCCCAGAAAGATCAGCCTGCCGTCCATCGCTCTCCGTTGCCGCGGATTCAGTATCGGATTGCGCCTTCCGCTCTATCCCTGTGTGGGCGGTGGAACGGGCGGCTTGATCGTAATCATGCTGGTCAGCTCCAGGAAGGCCATCCGCGCATCGAACAGCACCGTCTGCAGCGTGCGCTCTTCGGCCGCGCTCAGGTTGCCCTTGGTCTTCTCGGCGAGAATGCCCAGCAGGTCGATGGTGTTGCGCGCGCCCAGAATGTCCACCTGCGGACGCTGTCCCTCCTGCGTGCCCGCGCCCATCTGGATCATCGATGTTACGTAGAGCTGCTGCACCAGGCTGTCGAAGGACATCTGCGGCGGCGCGCCCATGCCCGGGTTCTGCGCCCGCACCAGGTCTTCTAGCCGTTGCGACGAGGCATCGTAGGCAGCCTTCTGCTGGCTACTTTGTTCGGCAGTCGGCGCAGCGGGCTGCTCCTCGCCCGCCTCCTCTGGTTCGGCGGCTGCCGGCTCCGCGGGTGCCGCCTCGCGTCCGCCTTCATGCACCACCAGGCGCGGCCCGGCGCTGCGCTCCGCGGGTTCCGCGGGCGCGGCCGGCGTAGGCGTCTCGTGCTCTTCTTCCGCCTTCATCTTGCGGCGGTCAATCACTTCAAATTTCGGCGTATCGCTCATGATCTCAGTTCTTCCGTCAGTCCGCAGGCACAGCCTGCCTGCTTTAAGTTTAGATTCCGCTCGTGCGCCTAGAGTTTCGGCGGCCCGGCCAGAATCTGTGCCGTGCCCTCCGCGTAGCGCATTGGTTGTTGCTGCGCCTCGCCCTCGGCGCGCAGCATGGCCAGGGCAAAGGTGCGCTTACCCGTGGCCAGCGGCAGCTCCGCTGCGCTGGTAATGTAGCCCGCCGCGCCGCCGTCTTCCAGCAGCAGTTCTTCTCCTGCGGCCGGCAGGGGGCCGGTAATCTCCACCTGGCGGATGTGGCGATGCACGTTGCCGCGCGAGCGGATGCGCTCCACAATCTCCTGGCCCAGGTAGCAGCCCTTGGTGAAGTGCAGCGCGCGCATCTGCGAGGTCTCCTGCGGCAGGTCACGCTCCGTGATATCCACGCCATAGGCCGGGATGCCCTCGGCCACGCGGAAGGACTCCGCCGCCTCGCAGCCCACCGGGCTTGCTCCCGCCGTGCGCAGTGCTGACCACAGCAGCGGCACACCCGCCGCGGGCAGCCAGACGCGGTAACGCAGCGTCACCGGGCTGTAGCCGCGGGCAATGCGCAAATCGAGTCCGTTCCACTCCACATGCGCCAGTGTCATGGGCTCCGCCAGCGGAACCAGGCTCAGCCGGCGCAGCACGTCGTCTGCCTGTGGCCCGATCAGCGCTACCGCCGTCTCCGCGCCGGCTTCGCTCACCGGCTCTTCGCCCAGCGGCACCAGTTCCACATCATCCATGATGATGAAGTGATTGAGGTGCTCCATCAGCTTGTCAAACTGGTCGGCGGCAATCTCCAGGTCCAGGTCGTTGCCATCGCGCCACGCGTTCAGGTCCCCCTGGATGCGTCCCTGCGCATTCAGCACCAAGTTGTACGCGCCGCTGTTGGGGGCCAGATCCTTCACCGTGTTGGTCAGCATCCCGCTCAGCCAGCGCTCGCGGTCTTCCCCGCGCACCGACACCCGGCGAAACCAACCCAGATCATGGATCGCTGCGCCTGAGGTCAGCGCCGCCATTTCCCGCTCTGGCCCGTCCAACCGCCGAGGGGTTAGCGTGCCACGGTACGCCGCAAGTTCACAGCTCGGATGCGCCGTCTGCAGATAGGTAGCCAGCGCGGTAGGTTGAAAAGTCTGAACGAGATCCGTATTGGTCATAACAAAGCGCTTGTGCGGCCGTTCGCAGTTTTCGCGGTCAAACTTGGCGCCGGACCGCATCCTGATTATAGCCTTGTAGAAGATGCGGCGGCCTCGGTCCACACAGCGGCCTCTCCGGGAGATTCCATGAGCGATCGACAGACCGCGGCCGGCCGGGCCGCGCGCGGATGGGCGGCGTGCCTGCTCCTTTCCCTGATCACAGCCGCTGCTGCCGCAGCCCAGCCCGCCGCACCCCAGGCCCCCGCCGCGCCCGACAGTCAGAAGCGCATCACCCCCGAGCAGGCGCAAAAGCTCTTCTCCGCGGTCGATGAGCTCATGAAGTTCTCCTCCGGCGAGACCGGCCTGCCCATCCGGAGCGAGGTGAAGCGCAAACTCACCACCCGCGCCGAGGTGGTGGCCTATCTGCAAAAAAAATTCGACGAGGACCAGAGCGCCAAACGGTTGCAGCGCGACGAGATTGTGCTCAAGAAGTTTGGCCTGCTTGACCGCGACTTCGACCTCAAGCCGTTTCTGCTCTCGCTGCTCAAGGAGCAGATCGAGGCCTACTACGACAGTAAGACCAGGACCGTGAATCTGCTCGACTGGGTCCAGCCCGACGAGCAGAAGCCCGTGCTCGCCCACGAGTTGACCCACGCCCTGCAGGACCAGCGCGTCAACCTCGACAAGTGGGATGATCAGACCCCCGACGATGTCTCCGTCAATGCCGCTGGTGACACCGAGCATCTGGCCCGCGACGAGATGGACACCGCCCGCGACGCCGTGGCCGAAGGCCAGGCCACTGCCGCCATGATGGACTACATCCTCAAGCCCATGGGCAAGAGCCTCATCAAGGACCCCGAGGTCATGGATCTGATTCGCAGCCGGATGACCGACAACGCCAACTCCCCGGTGATGGCCCGCGCCCCCCTGCTCCTCTCCGAGTCCATGCTCTTCCCCTATCGCGATGGCCTCGGCTTTGAGCAGGACGTGTGGATGGATCAGGGCCAGCACGCCGCATTCGCCGGAGCGCTCGACAATCCTCCCTCCTCCAGTTGGGAGATCCTCAACCCGCGCGTCTACGAGCAGCGCCGCACCCCGCCCATTCCCTTGCTGCCCGACATGCATCCCCTCGTCGACAAGCTCTACAAGCCCTACGACATCGGCCAGGTCGGCGCGCTCGATGTGCACATCCTCACCCAGCTCTTCGGCGGCGATGGCGCGGCGCGTGACCTCACCTCCGCGTGGGATGGCGGCATCTACTGGGCCGGCCAGTCGCGCAGCGCCACGGCCGCGCAAAAGGCCACCACCGCCTCCCTGGCCATCTTCTATCTGTCAATCTGGAAGAATCCGGAGTCGGCGCAGCAGTTTGCCCGGCTCTACGCCGGCAGCCTCGGCAGCAAGTACGCCAGCATCCACCAGGACACGGCAGCAGCTGACTCCGCCAATGCCGCCAGCAGCGCGGTAGAGCAGGTGTGGACAACCAACGAAGGTCCGGTGGTTATCACCACCCAGGGCAACATGGTCTTTGTCTCTGAGAGTTTTCCCCTCAACCTCGCGCGTAAGCTTGCGCAACTGGTGATGGGCGCGCAGGGCGCCGGCGCGATGCGCATGACGCGCATGACCGCGCCTGCACAACCCGGCAGCCTCGCCAATCCTTCGGCAATGGCCGAGGCAGACGCGCACTCTGCCCGTCCGCTCTCCGCTGACCTGGTGCACTTCTTCTCCAACTGCGGCGTGCTCAAGGCGGTTGTGGATGCGGCGGCTGCGAGCACGCGCTAGAGTCTGCTCCACATCACCTCGCTCGCCCCATGCCCAGGAGTATCCTTGCTGGTGAAGCGCAAGCCGTACCACCCCACATCCGGAAGGACCCCCGCATGGCGGAGAAGATTCTGCAGCTCGATCCGCGCGACAACGTCGTCGTCGCTCTCACCACACTCGATCTTGGCTCGAAGATCGCTCTCGGCCCCATCTCCGTCACCGCCGTGGCCATGATTCCCGCCAAGCAGAAGATGGCGCTGGTAGACCTGAAACCAGGCGACCTCATCTTCATGTACGGCATGGTCGTCGGCGAAGCGGTCGAAGTCATTCCTCGGGGCGGCCTGCTCACCACGCAAAACATCCGCCATCGCACCGGCGACTACACCGCCGAGCGCCGCCCCGTGCATCTGGCTTTGCCCGATCCCGCACCCTGGGCCGCGCGCACCTTCATGGGCTACCACCGTGCCGACGGCCAGGTAGGCACGCGCAACTACTGGATCGTGCTGCCGCTGGTCTTCTGCGAGAACCGCAACATCGAGCAGATGCGCGAGGCGCTCGAGGAGGAGCTGGGCTACGGCCGCGTCAACTCCGCCTATCGCCGCCACGTCCGGCAGCTCATCGCCGATCTCAATGGAACCAACGCCCTCGTGGATGCCGATGCGCCGCGTCGCACCGAGCGCGTCTTCCCGAACATCGATGGCGTGCGCTTTCTGCCTCACCAGATGGGCTGCGGCGGTACGCGCCAGGATGCGCAAGCCCTTTGCGGTCTGCTCGCCGGTTACATCCATCATCCCAACGTGGCCGGAGCCACCGTGCTCAGCCTGGGTTGCCAAAACGCCCAGTCCAGCCTGCTCCTGGAGCAGCTCCGCATCCTCGACCCGCAACTGCGCAAGCCCGTGGTCATGGTCGATCAGCAGCGCTCCGGCTTGGAGTCCACGTTGATGCAGACCGCGCTGGACGAAACCTTCGCCGGGCTGGTGAAGGCCAATCAGATGGAACGCAAACCGGCGCCCCTCTCCGCGCTCACCGTGGGCCTGCAGTGCGGCGGCTCTGACGGCTTCAGCGGCATCTCCGCCAACCCCACCGTGGGCTATGTCTCCGATCTTCTGGTGGGCCTGGGCGGCACCACCATGCTCTCCGAGTTTCCTGAGCTGCACGGCGTCGAGCAGGAGCTCATCAACCGCTGCGCCACAGACGGCCTCGCTCGCCGCTTCGCTGAGCTCATGCAGTCTTACGCCGCGCACGCACGCGCCGCGCACTCTGACTTTGCCTTCAACCCCTCGCCCGGCAACATCCGCGACGGCCTCATCACCGACGCCATCAAGTCCGCAGGCGCCGCGCGCAAGGGCGGCGTCTCACCCATCAGCGCAGTGCTCGACTATCCCGAGTACGCCACCGCCCCGGGCTTCACCCTGCAATGCACGCCCGGCAACGACGTCGAAAGCGTCACCGCGCAGGTCGGCGCCGGCTGCAACATCGTCCTCTTTACCTCTGGCCTCGGCACGCCCACCGGCAATCCCATCGCCCCTGTGCTGAAGATCGCCACCAACTCCACCATGGCCGAGCGCATGGCAGACATCATCGACTTCGATTGCGGCTCCATCGTTACCGGCCAGTCCACCATCGCCGAGCGTGCCGGTGAGTTGCTGGAGCTGTCGATTCAGGTAGCCAGCGGCGAGCGCCATACCAAAGCCGAACTGCGCAATCAGAACGACTTCATTCCCTGGAAGCGCGGCGTGTCGCTCTAGCCTGTTATTCCAGGCACGACGCCACCACCGCCAGCGCCGCAATCGCTGCGGTCTCCGCACGCAGAATCCGCGGACCCAGTGAGGCGGCGCGCCAGCCGTTCGCGTCAAACAGCGCCTCCTCTGACGGCGCCCATCCACCCTCCGGCCCAATCGCCAGTTCCAGCACAGGCATCTCTTCGCCGGCCGCCGCCTGCGCCTCGCCCAGCAGCGAGCACAGTGTCGTCGTCCTCTCCTGCTCGGCCAGCACAATGCGCATCGCTTCGGATGTGGCCTTCACATACTGCGGCAGCGGCATGGGATCGTGCACCATCGGCACATCCGAGCGCCGCGACTGCTGCGCTGCTTCGTGAGCGATCCGCCGCCACCGCTCCGCGCGCTTTCCTGCCGCCTGCGCCAGATGCTTCTCCGTGCGCCGCGCAATCACCGGCGCAATCGCGGCCACGCCCAACTCGGTGGCCTTCTCGATCGCCCACTCCATGCGGTCAAACTTGTAGACCGCCACGACCAGTGTCACCGGCAGCGCAGGATCGGCGCGCACTTCGGCCACCAGATTAAAGCGCACCTCCGCCGGCGTTACCGATGCAACCTCTGCGTGGAAGACGCGGCCGCCTGCAACCACGTCAGCCTCCGTTCCCGGCGTGGCACGCAGCACGCGCGCCAGATGCTCGGCCTGCGCGCCCACCAGCGTGGCGGTCGCTTCATCCCAGTGTTCGGCAATCCATCGGCGGCGGGTCATGGCGACACTCCAGTTCTTGCGTTCCTTCTGGAGTCTAAGTTTAATCCTTTCCCAAAAACACTGAAGGGAACGCTTGACGCGTTCCCTTCATGTGTTGCCTTTTGGGTTGGACTGACAGCTACTTCTTCTTCGGCGCCGCCTTCTTCACTGCCTTCTTGGCGGCTTTCTTCGCGGGTGCCTTTTTGGTTGCCATTGTCCTATTCTCCCTTTCGATGGTTCGCATCGAAGCTGCAACCTTCATATTGCAGTTGATGAATGTATAGATTCACCTTTGTTCGGTGTCAAGAAAAAAACGAAGCAAGCGAAGAAAAATTTTCAATTATTTTTCCCGCTCGCTCCAAATCCAATTTGCCACCGTCGCTCATGCGCCGTCTTTGCTCGTCGCGTTTGACTCGCTTGCAGGTCGTTTTCGCGCGCTTCGGATTGCGCGTTCACAACCCATCGCGCATGTTGTTTTCTTCGCTTCGATCTTCCCGCGCTCTGCGTAGGCCTTGCCAAGGACTGCATAAGGCGAGTCGCGGAAACCCGCGTCAGCACTGCATAGATCGCATGTGCGCTCGTGCCCGCGGCAGTCGCTCAATAGTGCGCTTACGCACAAGGGGCCGGAGAGTTGTAGCGCCTTTCGCGCCGTCTCCCCGGCCCATCATCACGGTGTATTCCGCGCCGGCTAGAAGTTGAAGCTCACTTGTAGATTGATGCTGCGGTTGGATGCCGGCGACGAAAAGAAGCCTCCCGCCAGTCCATTCGACTTGCCGAACAGCGGCGACGAGAGCACGCTCACCGGCTGTGACAGGTTCACATTGTTCATCACGTTCCGCGCCATCGCCGTAAAGTTCAGCGAGTAGCGGCGCGCCACGTTCTGTTGATCCGGCCGTGGTGGCCCACCTGCTCCGCTCAGTCCGCCCGGCCCAAGTCCACCGCCCGGTCCGCCATGCGGCCCACCGTGCGGCCCGCCACCGCCGCCAAAGAAGCCGCTCGCTGCCGGCCCGGTTGCCTTCGGGCCAATTCCGATTGACTTGCTCACCCGCAGGTTCATGCTGAACTCGTTCGGGCCCGTACCGTAGTTGTACGGAATCCGTGCCGCGTCATACGCCGGGTTCAAATCGAAGTTGCCATAGCTGGTGTGCAGCACATCCGTGCTCGATGCCGTGGCGAATGCCGGACGATCGTTGAACTGGTTGTCGCCATTCAGGTCCTGGCCCACCGTAATGTTGAACGGCGCGCCGGAGTTGGCCACCAGCATAGGGCTGAACGAGATGCCGAACGGCCCTTGCAGGCTGCCCGCCAGCAGGAAGCGGTTATGCACGTCAAAGCTGGAGCGCCCGTAGTCCGCCCCCGGATTCCCCGGCGTCGATGGAAAGTATCCTGCGCCCGATGTATCCGCGTTGGCAAAGTTCAGTGTGTAGAAGCCGAACAGCGAAACCCTCTTCATGCGAACCGTGTAGTTCAACATCAGCTGGTTCTGGGTGTACACGCCGCCAGACTGGTACTGGTAGATGTTCTGGTTGATGCCGTTCGGCCGCGTGCCCGTGCCGGTGGCAGCGTCATAGGTGCCCGGCAGAAACGCATTGATGTTCTCGCTCAGATACTGATGCACTCCGCGCGAGTTGATGTACGTCGCTGAGAGCGTGGCCACTTTGCCAAACAGGTGTTCCACGCCGATCGCCGTCTGCATGCTCACCGCGGCCTTCAGCCCCGGCGCAAGCGTGTAGAGCGTTGGCGCGACCGTGTTGCCGCTGCCCAGCTGCGATGCTGGCGGGGCGTTCTGCGTAAAGCCCGGGTTCTTCACCACGTAGCGCTGCTGGTTCACGCCGTTGTTGCGGATCGTCTGCAGAATGTTGCCTTCGGCAAAGCGGTCGTAGAACCATCCATAGCCGCCGCGGATCACCGTCCGCGCCTGCGTCTTGCCATTGCCGCCCGGCGCCCAGGCAAAGCTGAACCGCGGCGCCCAGTCGCCGTGGTCGGCAATGCCATTCTGCGTCTCAAAACGCACGCCGTAGCTCAGCGTCAGGTTAGGGCGGAACTTGTAGTCGTCCTGATAAAACAGCCCCGCGTCCGCATAATCCACCAGTGCCGCGGGGTTGCCCGCCGTTACGTCATACTCCGCCGGTGTGCCCGTCTTGTACGCCGCCAGTGAAGAGTAGATATACGTTCCGTTGAATCCCGCCGTCGAGTAGCTGGAGTCGCGATTCACCCGCAGCCGCCCGCCAAAGTTGATCGAGTGCGCTCCCTTGCTCAGGATCGTCGTGTTCTGCAACTCGTAGTGGTCTTCGTTCTCCCGGCTCACGCCCATGCTGCTGCCGCCGCCGGTGAACGCCCCCTGCACCGTGATCGTCGGCGCAAGGTTCTGCGCTGCCTGGTTGCCGCGGTCGCGCATGTACTGGAACCGCGTCTCGTTCACCACGCTCGGGCTCAGCACCTGCGTGTCGCTGATCTGCAGCGTGTTCTCCTGGCTGGTCACGTTGTAGGCCTGGCTCTCCAGCGCAAACTGCGACACGCCGGAGTTGGTCTGCGTCTCGCGGTTATACATATACCGCACCGTCAGCGTGTTGCTCTTGCCCAACTGGAAGTCAAACCGCGGGCTCACATCCAGCCGCGTCTGCGGGTTCGCCACCGCCGCCGAGTAGTTATACGGGTTGCCGCTCGCATCCAGCAGCTCCGCGTTCACAATCGAGTTCGACTGGTTGTCGCGGCTGAATACGCTGGCAAACCACGATGCGTTCTTGCCCAGCGCCCCGCCCGCATTGGCCATCGAGAACAGCGTGTAGTACGCCGGCTCGCTCTTCACAAACGGATTCATCGCGTTAAAGCTCGAGTCGTTCCCCATCATCATTGCCGACCCGTGAAACTTGTCCGTGCCCGGCTTGGTCAGGATCTCGATGCGCCCGTAGCCCAGCTTGTCATACTGCGCCGAAAACGGATTCTGGTTGATGCGGATCTCGCGGATCGACGACTTCGGCGGAAGCTGCCCGCCGGTAAAGCCGTCGATATAAATCTGGCCGCCGTTCGGCCCCGCCGAGGGCCCCGCCAGCGCATTCAGCTCATCCTGCAGCTCATCCGGATCGTCCGACAGCGCATCCAGGTCCTTGCCCTTGATCACGATTGCGTTCGCATTGTTGTCCGGGCTGGTGTCCACGCTCAGCGCGTTGTCGTCCACCGTAATCTTCTGCTGCTCCACCGGCAGATCCAGCGCAATGTTCACCATCGCTGTCCGCTCCCCGCTCAGCACCACCGTGCGCGGCGCTGACGCGGCAAACCCCGGCGCCGTCGCCGTCACGGTATACGTGCCGGGCGCCAGTTGCCCCACGGAGTATCCGCCGTTGCCATTGCTGGTCACCGTCTGCGTCTGTCCCGCGCCGTTGGCCACCGTCACCGTGGAGGAAGGAATCACCGCGCCTGAGGGGTCGGTAATGGTGCCGTGGATGCTCCCCGTGGACGCTTGCGCGCCCGCTGCCACCGCTCCCGCCACAAACAGTACGCTGAGGATGAACCTGAAGAGAATGTGCCTGATCATCGTGAGTCCTTTCCGCCATCGAGCGGCTTGCATCTTCAGGAGACCGCGATTCCCCACGCCGTGCAGTCACATTGGGTAAATCTGTGTAACAGTGCCTCGCCGCCTTTGTGACGATTTGTTACATTTCTGCTGCGTTGCCCGGCGGCAAAAAGCGGTACGCTGAGTGCAAGATGGGACGCAGCGCACGCCGCAGCCCCACTGCACTGCATCACAGGGAGCACACGAGCGCCGTGGACGAGATTCTGCTGATTGATGATGATGTTGAGCTCTGCGCCATGCTCACCGAATACCTGGGCCGCTACGGATTTCACATCCGCGCCGTCCACCGCGGCGACACCGGACTCCAGGCCGCGCTGGAAAAAAACTGCGCCCTCGTGCTGCTTGACGTTATGCTCCCCTGCATCGATGGCTTTGAGGTGCTGCGCCGCCTCCGCGCCGAGTCCCCGGTCAGCGTCCTGCTGCTCACCGCCCGCGGTGAAGATGTAGACCGCATCGTCGGCCTTGAGATCGGCGCCGACGACTACCTGCCCAAGCCCTTCAACCCCCGCGAGCTGCTCGCCCGCATCCGCGCCATCCTGCGCCGCAGCCAGAGCGCCGCACAGCCCGCTGCGCAACCCGCCGAGCAGGCCATCCTCCGCGTCGAGGGCCTGGAGCTGAATCCGGCCGCGCGCACCGTCCTCCACGACGGCAAAAAGATCGATGTCACCGATGTGGAGTTCGCCCTGCTTGAAGCCCTCATGCGCGCCCCCGGCAAGGTCGTGGCCCGCGAAGAAATCTCAGAGGCCGTGCTCGGCCGCAAGTTCCACCCCTTCGATCGCAGCCTCGACATGCACATCAGCCGCCTCCGCCGCAAGCTCGGTGAAGACGGCGAAGAGCGCGTCAAAACCATTCGCGGCGTGGGCTATCAGCTCGCCGTCCACCTGCACCAGGAAGCCGCTCCCAACGCGTCCGTCAGGAAATAAGCCCATGCGCAGCCTCTTCTTCAAGGTCTTCATCATCTTCTGGATCGCCCAGAGCCTCATCTTCATCATCTCTACCGCGCTCATCGTGCGCCGCCACTTTGAAAGCCCGCCCGACGTCCTCTTCAGCGCCCTCACCACCTCCATGCAAAGCAGCGCCCGCGACGCCGCCAGCGCCTACGACTCCGGCGGATGCGCCGCTCTCCGCGCCTACGGCAACCGCATCGCTCAAACCATCTCCCTCCAGGACGCCAATGGCCAGGTCCTCTGTCCTGATCCGGCCTTCGACGGTCTCGCCGCCGCGCAGCCCGCAACGCCAGCTCTCGCCACCCGCGCCTCCGGCGTCCAGGTCGGCCAGCGTTACATCTGGCGCATGCCGGTCGTCGCCTCCAGCGGCAGATCCTACACCTACCTGGTCAGCCAGCCGCACGTCCCCCGGCCGCACAGCTGGTATCGCGACCTGCTGCGCTTCTCCTTCCCCCAGCTTCCCGTGGCCATCGTCATCGGCG
Source organism: Acidobacteriaceae bacterium (assembly GCA_027452125.1). Classification (GTDB taxonomy): domain Bacteria; phylum Acidobacteriota; class Terriglobia; order Terriglobales; family Acidobacteriaceae; genus Telmatobacter. The sequence continues at coordinate 16,842 of DAIDGZ010000074.1, forward strand.
GCTTCACCACCTTCGCGCTCGTCCTGCTCTTCACCCGCCCTGTGGTGGAGCTGCGCAAGGCCGCGCGCCGCCTCGCCACCGGCAAGCTCGACGCCCGCGCCGCCTGGTCGCCCTCGCAGTCGCGCTTCTTCTCCGGCGACGAGTTCGACGCCCTCATGCACGACTTCAATCACATGGCCGAGCGCCTCGAGTCGCTCGTCGACGCGCAGAAGCTCCTCCTCCGCGATGTCTCGCACGAACTGCGCTCGCCCCTCGCCCGCCTCAGCGTCGCGCTGGAGCTGGCCCGCGACGACGCCGGCCCCGCCATGACCGCTCATCTCGAACGCATCGAGCGCGAAACCGAACGGCTCAACCTGCTCATCGGCCAGCTCCTCACCCTCTCCTCCATGGAGGCGCAGGAGCGCGCGGAAAACTTCCAGCCCGTCTCCCTCAACCGCCTCCTCGAGCGCATGATTCCCGACGCCGAGTACGAGGCCAACCAGCGCCAGTGCACCATCGTCTTTCGCGCCGCGGAGGAGTGCGCCGTCCGCGGCAATGAGGAGCTGCTCTACCGCGCCGTTGAGAATGTCGTGCGCAACGCCATCCGCTACACCGCCGACGGCTCGCAGGTAGAGATCGTCCTCTCCGCCGCCGAGGAGCGCGGCCTGCGCCAGGCGCGCATTGACGTCAGTGATCGCGGCCCCGGCATCCCCGCTGACCAGCTCAAAAGCATCTTCCGCCCCTTCCATCGTGTGGACGCGGCCCGCAGCCCCGGCACCGGCGGCTTCGGCGTAGGCCTCGCCATCGCCGAGCGTGCCGTGCGCCTCCACGGCGGCGAACTCACCGCCTTCAACCGCCAGGGCGGCGGCGCCACCCTGCGCATGCACCTCCCCGCGCTGGCCACCATCACCAGCCCCGCCCTGCACCCCGCGGCCCACGCCTGATCAATCCGCAACGCCCCAAGCCACGCCGCTGTCATTCTGAGCGCACGGGCCCCCAAACGTACTTCAGTTTGGGGGTGGTAAGCGAAGAATCCGCAGTTGCTCTTCACACCCTCCGCCTGGCCACAAAACCCCGCCGCCCTACGTTCCGAAAGATAGGCAAGTTCCCC
>DAIDGZ010000075.1 GCA_027452125.1 Acidobacteriaceae bacterium
TATCCATGAAGATTTTTACCCAAACAATAGGGGGGGGTGGGGGGGGGGGACCATGCGAACCTCATCCCGCGACAACTGACATCTGATATCTGACCACCGGCCACTGACAACTGAAGACTCCTGCCCCCTTACTCCACCGAGGGCAGGCCGGCCAGCGCCATGGCGATCTCCTCCTCGGGATACTCGTAGTTCTCCAACGTGCCCGCGTGGTAGGCGATGTACGACTGCATGTCGAAGTAGCCGTGGCCGCTCAGGTTGAACAGGATGGTGCGCGGCTTTCCTTCCGCCCTGGCGCGCAAGGCTTCGGCGATGGCCTGCGCGACGGCATGGTTGGCTTCCGGCGCGGGAATGATGCCCTCGGCGCGCGCAAACTGGATGCCGGCGGCGAAGGCGTCCAACTGCTGCACGGTGACAGCCTCGGCCAGTCCCAGGTCCAGGACGTGCGAAACCAGCGGCGCCATGCCGTGATAGCGCAGCCCGCCCGCATGGATGCCCGGGGGAATGAAGGTGCTGCCCAGGGTGTGCATTTTCACCAGCGGCGTCAGGTGCGCGGTATCTCCAAAATCGTAGGTAAAGCGGCCCTTGGTCAGGCTGGGGCAGGCCGCGGGCTCAACCGCGACCACGCGCGCCTGGCACTGGCCCTTGATCTTGCGGCCCAGGTAAGGCATCACCAGGCCGGCAAAGTTCGATCCGCCGCCGGTGCAGCCGATGATCACGTCGGGCTCGTCGCCTGCCAGCGCCATCTGCTCGATCGCCTCCTGGCCGATCACCGTCTGGTGCAGCAGCACGTGATTCAGCACGCTGCCCAGAGCGTACTTGGTGTTGGGGTCTTTGGCGGCCACTTCCACGGCCTCTGAGATGGCGATGCCCAGCGAGCCGTTGGAATTGGGATGCTCGGCCAGGATGGCGCGGCCCGACTCCGTTTCCGTGCTGGGACTGGCGGTGACCGAGGCCCCGAAGGCTTCCATCAGCGCGCGGCGGTAGGGCTTCTGGTCGTAGCTCACGCGCACCATGTACACCTTGCACTCCAGGCCCAGAAAGGAGCAGGCCATTGAAAGCGCGGAGCCCCACTGGCCGGCGCCGGTCTCGGTGGAGAGGCGCTTGGTGCCTGCTTTCTTGTTGTAAAAGGCCTGCGGGACGGCGGTGTTCAGCTTGTGCGAGCCGGCCGGGCTTACGCCTTCGTACTTGTAATAGATATGCGCCGGCGTATCCAGGGCCTTCTCCAGCCGGCGCGCGCGGATCAGCGGCGAGGGGCGCCACTGCGCGTAGATCTGCCGCACCTCTTCGGGAATCTCAATCTCGCGCTCGGCGCTTACCTCCTGCAAAATCAGGCTCATAGGAAAGAGCGGAGCCAGGTCCTCGGGGCCGAGAGGCTGGTGGGTGCCGGGGTGCAGGGGCGGCGCCAACGGGCTGGGCAGATCGGGAAGAATGTTGTACCACACGCGTGGAATGCGGTCCTGCGGCAGGTTATATTGAATGGTTTCCATGCGCACATTCTACAGCGGCTGGCCGCTGACCCGGCCGGACGCTTGACCACCCTCCGGCTTAGGCGTATGTAATGTACATCACAGCGCGAACTCATAAAAGGCTCCTAGGCTTTGAGCGGAATCGAGGAGGATGCCGATGCCAATCATTGCACCTGAAGACACAACCACCGTCCAGAACTTGCTGGCCGCCTTTGAGGGCGAGTCCAACGCGCACGCCAAGTACATAGCCTTTGCCGCCAAGGCCGGCGCGGACGGACTGCACGGGGCCGCAAGCCTGTTCCGGGCCGCCGCGCACGCCGAGCGGATCCACGCCGCCAATCACGCCCGCGTGATTCGGCAACTGGGCGGCGAGGTCACGTGCGAGATCCATGAAGTGGAAGTGAAAACCACGCTCGAAAACCTGAAGGCCGCGCGGGAAGGTGAGCTGTACGAGGTCGAAAGCATGTATCCCGCCTTCCTGGAAGAGGCCACCGCACACAACAGCGCGGCGGCCATCCGCACATTTACGGGCGCCCTTGAGGCGGAGAAGGCGCACGCTCGGCTCTATGGCGAGGCCATCGCGCTGCTCGAAGGCGGAAAGCTGAACTCCTGGATCGGCGCACCGCGCGAGTTCTACGTCTGCCCGATATGCGGATACACCTCGGAGACACAAGACGAGCACGAGCGCTGCCCGGTGTGTAACTGCCCCTGGGAACGCTTCGAGATCATCCGGTAGCGAAGGTTGACTTCATCCGGATTTGTGACGTACCGTCCTTGAAACGAAGAAGTCTCGAGGATAGGGCAGGGTGCGTTTGCGCCGATTGCCTACAGCTCATCTTTATATATCCCAATCTCCAGCTTGCCTCCTTCGGCCAGCTTCGCGCGGTACATTCCCGGCGTGTTGAAGCTCCAGGCCATCTGGCCGTCGGGAGCAATCGCAATTACGCCGCCGTCGCCGTGCAGGGCGGTCAGCTCCTTGTGGATCACCTCGTCGGCGGCCTGCTGCAAACTCATTCCCTTGTATTGAACCAGCGCGCAGACCGTCCGCGCCACCGTGAGGCGGATGAAGTACTCGCCCGTGCCGGTGGCGGAGACGGCGCAGGATTGATTCGATGCGTAGGTGCCCGCGCCGATCAGCGGCGAGTCGCCCACCCGGCCCCATCGCTTCGCTTGCGTTCCGCCGGTCGAGGTACCCGCCGCGATGTCGCCCTGGCGGTCGAGCGCGACCACGCCTACGGTGCCGAACTTGTGTGCTCCGGCCGGCTCAATTTCAGCCACCGGCGCAGCAGGCGGAGGCGGCGCTCCGGCGGGACGCGGCGGAATAGGCAGGCCCTCCTGCTTGAGCTGTTCAACCAGCGACTGCCAGCGGCGCTCCGTGAAAAAGAAGCTCGGGTCCACTTGCTCCAAACCGGCGTAGACAGAGAAGGCATCGGCGCCCGCGCCCGAGAGCAGCACGTGCGGCGACTTTTCCATGACCGCGCGCGCCAGGCTGATAGGATGCCGGGTGCGAGTCACGTCCGCCACGGCGCCGGCCTGTAGGGTTGCGCCGTCCATGATGGCCGCGTCCATCTCGTTCTTGCCGTCGGCGGCAAACACCGCCCCGCGCCCGGCGTTGAACAGCGGATCGTCTTCGAGGATGCGGATAGCGGCTTCAATGGCGTCGAGTGAAGACCCGCCTCGGTCGAGCACGGCAGCACCGGCCTCAATCGCTTCAGTCAGCGAAGCGCGATAGGCGGCCTCGGTCTTCGGGTCCATGGTGGCGCGCTCGATAATGCCCGCGCCGCCGTGCAGCACGATGGCCCAGTGGCGGGCAGGAGGCTGTTGCGCGGTAGCGCCCAGGGTGGTCAGCATAATCGCTCCCAAAAATGCTTTGTGAATCTTCTCCATTGCCGATTCCTCCGGCAGAAACTGGCGGCGCGCCTGCATTCGCCAGAGCCGGCGGTTCAACAGCGCGACACTTTATCCACCTCATACTACAACCCGCCTATTCGGGACCGCTGCCTCGCTTGGAAAAGGCGCCACTTGGCGGATGTGGGGTCAAACATGGAGAATGCTCTGGTTCAGTAAGATTGAGTTCTGTTTGCGCTCTGCGCTGTGGCAAAGAGGCAGGTGGCGGCGCAGCTATGAGGAATCCTGAATGCACTCTGTGTGGTTTGGCGAGTTTATGGGCACGCTGGTTCTGGTGCTGCTGGGCAACGGCGTGTGCGCCGGCGTCACGTTGCGCAAGTCCTATGCGGCCGATGCGGGCTGGATGGTGGTGACGACGGGCTGGGCGTTGGGTGTGCTGTGCGGGGTACTGGTGGCGCAGGCCTTCGGCAGTCCCGGCGCCCACATCAATCCGGCCATCACGCTGGCGCTGGCCGTGGTCAGCGGAAACTATTCACAGGTGCTGAGCATGTGGTCGGCGCAGTTGCTGGGCGCCATGGCGGGCGCGGCGCTGATGGCGCTGCATTACGCGCCGCACTGGCGCCTCACACCCGATCCCGCGGCAAAGCTGGGCATCTTTTGCACCAACGGCGCGGTGCGCAGTCCGCTCTTCAACATGGTCGGCGAGGTGATAGGCACGGCGGTGCTGGTGGTGGTGGTTGGAGCCATCTTCTCCCGCGGCGTCTCCACAAACGGCCCGGCGGCAGGACTGGGGCAGTGGCTGGTGGCCAGCCTGGTGTGGGGCATCGGCCTCTCCCTGGGCGGAACGACGGGCTACGCCATTAACCCGGCACGCGATCTGGGGCCACGGCTGATGCACGCGATCTTGCCCATTCCCGGCAAAGGCGGCTCCAACTGGCGCTATGCGGCCATTCCCATCGTCGGCGACCTTGCGGGCGGAGCGCTGGCGGGCCTGCTGCTGCACTACGCCCGTTTATGACCATGGCAAAGTTGTATCCTGGGCGATTACCCGCAATCATTAGAGAGGAGAAGGTGTCCTCATGCCGGAAATGGTTTTGCAGCTCGACCCGCGCGATAACGTTGTGGTGGCGCTGGCCAATGTCGATGCAGGCGCAACGGTCCAATTTGGCCGGGAATCCTCCAAAGCCTCCTGCACGGCGAAGGAAAAGATTCCCGCCAAGCACAAGATGGCGTTAGTGGACCTGAATCCCGGCGATCTGATCTTCATGTACGGCATGGTGGTGGGCGAGGTTGTGTACGCGATTCCCCGCGGAGGCCTGCTGACCACACACAACATACGGCACCGGGCCGGCGCGTACACGGCCGCGCGGCAGCCCGCGTCGATCGCCGTGCCCGATGCATCCGCCTGGAAGGGACGCATCTTCATGGGCTACCACCGCGCCGACCGGCAGGTGGGCACGCGCAACTATTGGATCGTGCTGCCGCTGGTCTTCTGCGAGAACCGCAACGTGGAGCAGATGC
>DAIDGZ010000076.1 GCA_027452125.1 Acidobacteriaceae bacterium
GGCCGTGGCCATCTTCCTCCGCTCCAAGGCTCCGCCGGAGGCGGCGCGTCTGCTGCCCGAATCCGATGGCATTGTCTACATCGATCTGAAGCCGATCCGCACGTTCTATCACAAGAAGCTGGCGCCGCCCCAGCGCGTGCCCGGCTACCAGGAGTTTGTGGACGCTACGGGCATCGACTGGGAGCGCGACCTGGATCAGGCGGCGATCGGCCTGCACCGCATGCAAAACCCCAACGGTCCCAACGGCCCGGTCGCCTACTCCATGGTGCTGGTGGGCAAGATCACCGGCGCGCGGCTGAACGCATGGCTGGGCGCGCACGCCACCGCTCGCGAAAGCTATGCCGGCACCACGATCTACGACATCCCCTCGGAAGGGCGTACCGTACGCGTGGCGCAGATTGGCTACAACATGCTGGCCGTCAGCAACACGCCGACGCCGGAGCAGATCCACTCCATCATCGAACGGCATCGCACGGCGGCGCTTCCCTTCTCTGGCTCTACGCTGCTGACGCGCCACTACCACGATGTGCCGCTGCTGTCCTTTGCCTGGGGCGTGGGACAGATCGGGCTGCCTTTCTCCGAGAGCGGCGCCATCAACATCTTCGGCTTCTCGCTGCCGCTGGAGCCCGACTCCACCATCATTGCCAGCGTGGCGCCGGTGCTGCCTATTGCCGGACAACTGCGCGTCAAGGTGGAGGAGATTGCCGCCAATGAGCAGACCGCGGCAAGCCAGGCTGCGGCGCTGGCTACGCTGGTGACTCTGGCACGCGGTTTTACAATGCCGCTGGCCAGTAACCCCGCCAACAATGCACTGAAGGAATTGGTACGCACCGCACAGGTGACGCAACATCATGACCGCGTCGTTGTCACGGGGACAGTAACCCCCACGGCGCTGGCCGAATTGGCCCAGAACAGCAACCAGTAATCGTCTCCACCCGCAAAGACGATTTGCGCTTGCCCTCAGCGCAGACACACGTCCAACAGCAAAGCAAAAGCGGCTCCCGGGGTCACCGGAAGCCGCTTTTTTATGTTCGAGCCGGAACGCTACATTAAGGGCGCGGTGCCCGAACCGTTGTCCAGGTGCGCAAGCTGCTCATAAGTGGTGCGCAGATATTTGTGCGGATTGACCGGGACATCGTGGACGCGCACCTCGTAGTGCAGATGCGGGCCAGTGGAGCGGCCGGATTCGCCAACATAGCCGATCACTTGTCCGCAGGTGACATGCTGACCGGGAACCACGGCAATGGCAGACAGATGGCCGTAGAGGGTGCGGACTCCATGGCCGTGGCTCAGGACGATCTCGCGGCCGTAGCCTCTCTCGGTGCCTGCAGAAACCACATCGCCATCGCCCGCGGCACGCACCGGCGTACCGTAGGGAGCGTCAATGTCAATGCCAGCGTGGAAGGCGCCCTCACCGTTGAATGGATCCTCGCGCTGACCAAAGCTGGAGCCGACACGGCCCTCTACCGGCCACATCGAAGGCGCATCGGCAAAGATGGTCCAGTCGCCCGAGAAGCTGGGGGACAAGCCGCCCTCCAGCGCGCGAGAGACACGGCCCGACATGGCATCGGCGCGCAGCGTGTAGAACTGATCGATGGAGCGTGTGACCTGCTGCTGGTTCGGGTTATCCGTCTGGGCCAGCGCGGAGGGCGTGGGCCCCACGGCGTCGTGGCCTGAGGTCATGCGATCATGGCGCAGGCCATAGAGAGCGGTCACTTCGCCAGCAAGAGCACCGAGAGAGGCCACCTGCACGCCGCGGTCGTGTGCGATCTGGGCCATCTGCTTGTAGTCTTTGCGGAGCGTCTCGCGCTCCTGGCGAACCTGGTTGTAGCTCTCAGTCTTCAACAGCATCCGGGTATACGACCCGGCCAGGCCAACGATGGTGAAGGCGCCCACAACAGCCGCGGCGACGAAGCCGTAGGCATAGTGGAGCGGCAAAGGAATCTTGCGAACTCGCCCGTCCTCATCCCTGGAAACGAAAAGTATGTAGTAGCGCTTGCGCAGCATTCTTCGCCTTTCGTCCCTGTGCCCTGCCACAGGACCGCAATTCGCCATATCGTACAAAAAAGGCGTATGGATCAGAGCCGACTGGCCCTGGGAAACTCACACCAACCCAATACGGGTCTCAAACCGTGGTTGTCTTTCAAGGTTACCAGCCCCGGGAAATAAGGGTCAACGCAAAAAACGTAGCGAAAAAATGACGAAAATCACAGATTTTCCGCATCATGGGAGTATTTAACGTGTGGTCGAGATTGCTCAAATCTGAATTTGGAGCACCCAGGCAGGCACGGCGCCAATTGCCCTATGCTCAAGAGCATGAGGCAACGGCCCGGCAAGACACACGGGAATGAGACAGGGGAGCTGGCGCTGATAGAGCAGATTCGCGCGCGTGCAGCCCGCGGAGGCAGCGGAGAACTGCGGCTGGGCATCGGCGACGACTGCGCGCTGCTGCGCCCAAAGACCGGCGAAGAGCTGGCCGTGACCACTGACCTGTCCCTGCAAGACCGGCACTTTCGGCTGGACTGGCATCCGGCGGAAGCAGTGGGCCATCGGGCGTTGGCCCGTGGCTTGAGTGACCTGGCGGCCGTGGGCGCGCGGCCGGTGGCGGCTTTTCTCTCCCTGGGCCTGCCGCGCGAACTGACACGCGCACGCGGCAAAGGCCGGGCGTGGGTAGATCGCTTTCTGGACGGCCTCCTGGCCCTGGCCGAGCTACACCAGACGCCACTCGCCGGAGGCGATCTGTCGGAGTCACCGCTGGCCGCGGCGGATATTGTGCTGATCGGTGCCGTGCCGCGGGGACGTGCCCTGCTGCGGCGCGGCGCACGGGCCGGCGACGGAATCTACGTCACGGGAAGACTGGGCGGGGCGGCAACTGGACTGGTCCGGCTTGGAAACCTGGCAGCCGCAGGCAAAGCCGGGCGGATTCCGGCGCGGGACAACGAGGCCCTGGCCGCGCATCTGTATCCGCAGCCGCGGATTGCCCAGGGACTGGCGCTGCAGCGGCGCGGTCTGGCCACGGCAGCCATGGATCTGAGCGATGGGCTGTCGATCGATCTGGCGCGGCTGTGCCGGGAGTCCGGTCTGGCCGCAGAAGTAGACGCGGCGACCCTGCCGATCGCACCGGGAGCAATACTGGAGCAGGCATTGCACGGCGGCGAAGACTACGAATTGCTTTTCACCGCAGCCGCCGGCACAAAGCTGCCCCGTCACCTGGGCGGCGTGAGCCTCACTCGCATTGGAAAGATGGTTCGGCCCAGCAGCAAAAAGCCGATGGTCACGCTCGTAAGCGAGGATGGCAGACAGGCGCTGGAAGCGAAGGGGTGGGAACACTTCGCGTAAGATGTGTGTGGATTTTATGCTCGAAAATCTCTGGTAGAGCTATCATCAGACTGCCATGAACTCCCAAGATGCGCATGAGCAGCTTGGCACCTCGCCGGCGGTCTTTGCTTTTGATCCGGAGCGGGCGCGGTGTGTGCCGGAGAACGCCGCAGTGCTGGAGGCGGACTCGGCGCGCATGGTGCTGGCTGAGCTGGCCGACCGGGCACGGACCCACGAGGGGCCGGTCACACCCGAAATCTTCCATCGCTGGCTCAGCGAGGTTCAGGAGGCTACGGGGGTGCCGCGCGAGGAACTGCTGCGGCCGGTGCGGATTGTCCTGACCGGCTCGCTCGCAGAGCTGGAGCTGCCTGCACTGCTCGATTCATTGGAGAGCAGTGCGGCTTCCGGGTCGGGTGCGCCCGGCGTGCGAGAGCGCATTCTGCGCTTTGTGGGAGTATAGGACTGAGTGAATACCCCGCACATTGACCTCTCCTTCCCCTGCCGGTGGCAAGCCGAGATTCTGCCGGCGCGGCCCGCCATTCTGCCCGCTCGCAGCTTTATCTACCCACAGGCAGCGGAGGAGGTGGAGCGGGGCGCGCTGGAAGTGCTCATCCGTCCCGGGAACGCCCCGCCCTTTCTGGCCACCTGCGCACTGGGCTTCCGCAGTCCGGCGGTGCCCACAGGTCTGTGGTCGTGCCCGAAAGCAGAGGAGATCTGCGCCGTCTCCGGCGGCTACGCCTACCTGATCGACACCACAGCGCCTGAGTGCTTCACCATGCTGCCGTATAAACCGGTGCTCAAAGTGCTGCCTGCTGTGTCCGAAGGGTTGCTGCTGTTTGTGGGGCACAAATCAGTCCTTGCCTGGGGAGCGCAGGGACAGATGTGGGAGTCTGCCAAGCTCTCCGATGAGGGTGTGACCATCACGGGCATCGAAAATGGCGTACTGCGCGGCGCGGGCTGGGAGATGCTGGCGGACAAGGATGTTCCGTTTGCACTTGACCTGAGCAGCGGACAGCTGGTCTCTTAACCGCTTACAGCACCGTCGTGGACGCACTGGCCGGCAGGATTGCCCGATAGGCTGCGTAGACCCCTTCAAACACGGAATCCCAGCTTGCGGTGAGTGCATAGGAGCGTGCGGCCTGCCGCATGCCGTCCAGCCGGGCGGAGTCGGCCAGCAACTCGGCGATGGCCGGGGCAAAGCCCTCATCGGATACGATGCGCCCCGTCACTCCATCCCGCACGATGCTGGCCGGGCCGCCGTTGGGCGTCACCACGGCGGGAACGCCGGAGGCCAGCGCCTCGAGCACGACGTTGCCGAAGGTGTCCGTGTGCGAGGGGAAGACGAACAGATCCATTCCGGCATAGGCGCGGGCCAGTTCTTCACCACGCAACACGCCGGTGAACTCAGCGCGTGGCAGACGTTCGCGCAGCCAGGCCTCTTCGATGCCCTGGCCGACGATGCGGAATCGAAAGCCTTGCCCGTTCTGGTCGAGCTCCTGCTGGATGCGCGCGAGAAGCGCCACATTCTTCTCCACCGAGAGGCGTCCCACAAAGCCGAGCACCGTATCCCGGTCAGCGGCGTTACGGGAACGATGGGCAGGATGGAAGAGCTGGGCATCCACACCGCGAGGCATCAGATGGCAGGGGCGGCCGGTAGCCCGCTCCAGTTGGCGGCAAAGCTGGGGATTCGGCGCGAAGAGAACACCGGCCAGAGCGTAGAAGCCAGAGGTGATCAGCATGGCCGTGTCCTCGATGGTCTGGCCGGTGGCCTCCGACTGCCGGCGGGGCAGCATACGCAAGAGCCAGCCGGCGCGGCGCGAGGCATACTCGTGCACGTTGGTGTGCCAGCTTGCGGCCAGGGGCAGGCCAAGCTGCAGGGCCAGGCTGGCGCCATGCATGCCCAGTTCACTGGGACCGGTAATGTGCACCAGGTCAGGCTGAAAGCGCTCCAGCACCTCGCCGATCAAGGGAAAATGGCGCAGATACGCGGGGTCAAAGCGCAGGTCTTTCTCGATGGCAAAGGAAAAGATGCCACGGGGCAGTTCCAGTGTCCACAGTTTGCCCTCCTGCACCAGCGCCTGCGGCCTGTTGCCTGCGCGGACGCACAGGAAGGGCAGATTGCGGCGGCGCGCAAAGGCCTCAAAGTGACGGCTGGTATGCGCCACGCCGTTGACCTCATGGAACGAGTCCGGGAAGTAGGCGATGCGCGGCGGACGTTCAAGCATGGGTGGAATGCTTTTTGTAGAAGTGACGGGCTTTGCAGTGTCCCGAGCCTCAACGATGGGACTCGGGACCTGATGAATTTGCGCAGAGCTGATTGTCAGCTCTCCTGCTCGCCGAGCGCCAGACGCAGCTGGTCTGCATCGCTCCAGGCCATGCGCAGGCCGCCAGAAACAAAGCCCCGGCCCATCATTTGCACCAGGGCAATGCCCCAACGCATCAGCCGCGGGGCGTTGCCATCCGGCCAAAGCTCGCTGAGCGGCCGAACCGCGCCGCTGGCATCGGGATGGTAGACGCGCTCATCCCAGGTGCGGGAACCCAGCGGGAACTCAGGATAATCGCGCACGGCATCAATGGCCGACTGTAGAATGCGATACTTCCATGGCTCGGCGTACTGCGGCATGAAGAGCACGCTGCTCTTTTTCTCGCGGCGGATCTCGTGCACGAACTCAGTGAAGCTGGTGGCGTTGGTCAGGTTGATGTTGGCGTTTGCCTCTACGCCGTGGCGGTCACCGCCAGAGACCAGCAGCATGTTCCACTTTTCAGCCAGGCGGCGCACCTTGCGGTTCTCGTCCCAATCTCGCAGGCCGTTCAGCTCCAGCGCGTGCAGATAAGCACCATTCTTCTGCAGAAACTCGTTGACCAGAAACTCGTGCTTCTCATGGCCGATCAGGTAGAGGTCCCACAGTGGATGGTTGAAGATGACCAGCACGTTCGGGTCGCGGCTGAGTTCAACCAGAATCTCGGTGAGGCGAGCATCGTTCGGATTGGCGGTGAACTCAGCGAGTGTGGCCATCCACTCCTGCGCGCGAGAGCTGGGCAGGTTGTGTACGCCCAGGTGAAAGGACTGCACACCGCCGTAGGGAGCGCTCCACTCCACGGAAACGGGAATCTGGCGGGCGCTGGGAACAGTGCGCAGCAGCATGGGCGCCTTGATGTTGTCATGGTCAGAGAGCGAAACCATCGAATCCAGGCCGAGCTTTTCAATCTGGTGACTTTCCAGATCGAAGGCCAGCTTAGGGGTCATGGGAGGCGTCCAATAGCTGTTGGCGTAGTTGATGCGTACGCCGTGGTTCTGCTCGGCGCGGCGCTCTAAACGTGAGAGCAACGGACGCATCACAGGAAACTGGTTGCCAAAGTTGGCCAGAAAGTCCAGCGTCTCCTGCGACTGGTTGGTGTGACCGTGCAGCGAAACGCCCGTGTGGAATCCCTTGGGCGCGCTCTGATCGCGCCACAGATACGAGATGGACGAGCTGGCCATGGGTGCTCCTTTATCCGAGCTGATGAATAAACTTTTCATCTCATTATCCGTTTGCCAGATCAACAGGGGATGAATATCGTACGAAAGCCCCTTCAATTGAGCGGGGAATCAAACTGATCACCTAAGACTCTCTGCAATAGTCCGGGTTATCCGCATAAATGCCGGCTGCGACCAAGCAAAACCAGCCATTCCCTGCCCTGTTACTGGTGATTTCGGGTCTTCGCCAGTTCCGGATGCAGAAAGTCATCGACCGTCCAGCCCGCCATCAGATCTTCGTTGTCGACCGTGCCGTTTTCCATCGCTTTATTGGCGGCAGCGGCCTCGGCTAGCAAGTAATTCTCGGTCAGTCCCTGGCGCAGGATGTCCAAGGCCTGCTCCGGGGTATCCGCAAACTGGAAGAGCTCGATGTCCCGAGGCGAGATGGCGCCCGAGTCGACCAGGGCGTCAAGATTCAGGACCTTCTTCCAGTACTCGGTTCCGTAGACGACGACGGTGATTTTCTTAGCCAGTTTGTGGGTCTGGGCCAGGGTGAGAATTTCGAACATCTCATCGAGCGTGCCAAAGCCCCCGGGGAAGACGACCAACGCCTTGGCCAGGTACGCAAACCACAGCTTGCGCATAAAAAAGTAATGGAATTCGAAGTTCAGCGAAGGGGTGATGAAAGGGTTGGGGGACTGCTCAAAGGGAAGCCGAATATTGAGCCCGATCGTTTTGCCCCCGGCCTCGTAGGCGCCGCGGTTCGCTGCCTCCATGATACCCGGTCCACCGCCGGAGGTGACCACAAAGCGCTGCTGCTGTGTCGGAAGCGCCATGGACCAGGCGGTAAGTAGCCGTGACAGGGTACGTGCGTCTTCGTAGTAACGGGCCATGTGGACGGCGGCCTCGGCGCGCTTGAGTTGCAGATCGCTGGCCGTCCCTGCGGCAATGTCCGGCGGGCTGGCCGGCTGCTCGTGGCTGGGCGCCAGGCGGTTGGAGCCGGTATTCTCCAGCAGCTCCAGGGCATCATCAGCCTCGTCGCGGCTACGGAAGCGCGCCGAACCAAAAAAGACCACAGTGTCGCGAATCTTCTCGCGGCGGAAGCGTGCCAGCGGCTCCATGTACTCCGAAACAATGCGGATCAGACGGCCATCGGCGCCGTTCAAAAAGCCGGAGTTTTCGTAGGCCAGCGGAGCACGTTCCAAAGGCGGCGGAACCTGCTCGTGCCTGCGCTGCTCCTGCGTTTTGTCCTCCATGGCTTATTCCTCCTGTTTGCGGATTGCGTCCTGAAAGGCAATCCAGAGGTTGAGCAGGCCCAGCCCAGAGACAATGCCCCGCACGGCGCCGTTCGCCGCAAGAATGGAGAGGGTGGGGAAGGCCAGAAAGAGCGGGTTGCGATCCCAGAGCGTCCGGGACCACGGCGCATAACAGATGGCCAGGCCAATGTAGATGCGCACCATGACCCGCAAAAGCAGTTCCGCGCGAACCAGCCAGCGGGGAATGCGGTGCTCATGTAGATGGCTGGTGTGCGTTGCTGGAGGCGGAGCGCCTGGTGCAGGAGTCGAGCCTGGCGCGGGAGCCGGACGAGTGGCTTGCGATGACGATGTGGTTTCCGGCTGCTGGGACATGCTGTTTTTACCAACGCCCATGATCCGTGATCTTCCACGCGGCGCGGCTTATCCGCGCAGGCCGGAATGACCAGTCCGGCTCAGGGCGCCGTATTGCAACGGTAACACAGTCAGCGGCATAGGAACTGACTGTGACCAGCCGGGCAGATGCCGGCCACCGGCCAGACAAGGCGCTCCGTGGCCATGGTAGGCTTTGTTGCAGCAAGGTAACGGGGGACCTTACGTGAACACATGAAGATCGCACTGTTTACGGAGACATTTGTCCCCAAAGTCGATGGAATAGTCACCACGGTTTGCCAGACGCTGAAGCAGCTCGTCAGCCTGGGGCATGAAGTACTGGTCATCGCGCCGGAGGGCGGCGTAACGGAGTATGAGGGATGCCGCGTGGTCGGGGTTCCGGCACATGCCTTCCCGTTTTATCCGGATCTGCGGCTGTCTTTTCCGCACGCCTCGCTGCGCCGGCTGCTCGCCGAGTTCAAGCCGGACCTGATTCACGCCGTGGAGCCGGCGCTGCTGGGCATTGCCGCCCTCTATTACGCGGGCGGGGAGACAGGCGGGACACTGCGCCTGCCGCTTGTGGTCTCCTATCACACTGACCTGCCGCAGTATCTTGGCTACTACCACCTGCGCGCACTGGAGCCGGCGATCTGGCCTCTGCTGCGATTGCGCCATAACCGCGCGGCAGTGAACCTGTGCACCTCGCAGGCCATGGTTCAGCAACTCAGCCAGCACGGCATTCAGCGCGTGGCCCTTTGGCCGGGCGGAGTGGATGTGGACCTCTTCCAACCCAGCCGCCACAGCGCGCAGATGCGCATCCGGCTGACTCAGGAGCACCCCGAGGCGCCGCTGCTGTTGTATGCAGGCCGGCTCTCTGCGGAGAAGCACATTGAGCGGATCAGGCCGATGCTGGAGGCCATTCCCCAGGCACGGCTGGCGCTGGCCGGCGACGGGCCGCACCGCGCCGCACTGGAACGCCACTTTGCCGGGATGCCGGTGCACTTTGCCGGTTTTCTGCACGGCGAGGAACTGGCGGCTGCATTCGCCTCCTGCGATGCGTTCGTGATGCCCTCTCCCACGGAGACGCTGGGACTGGTAGTGCTGGAGGCCATGTCCTCCGGCGTCCCCGTCGTCGCCGCGCGGGCCGGGGGCATCCCGGAGATGATTGAGGAGGGCGTGACCGGTTTTCTCTTTGACAACGAGGAAGAAGCCGTAGGGTCTCTGCGGGCGCTCCTGGCCAGCGCAGAGCTGCGCGCCACCGTGGGCGGGGCCGCGCGGCAGTGGGCCTGCCAGCAGGGCTGGCGCGGAGCCACCCTGCAGTTGGTAGAGCATTATCGGGTAGCCTGTGCGCAGCCTATGGCGGAGAAGACACCGGTCACCGCAGCAGGACGGCTGCGTCCCGGCCGCTTGCTCGGCGCAGCCACGCTAGGCGCCATACGCAAGCTGCTGCCATGAACTGCACTCAGGGTGCTGCGGTGGCTGTAACGGCCGTGTGAGACGGCGCAGGCTGAGGAATCGTGTACGTGCCGTAGTCGATGGTAAAGACCGCCATACCGCCGATCCGGACACGCGTCTCGCTGCGGTTGCTCTGCGGCAGCCAGAAACCATCGTTCTTGGTGCTGATGTAGTGGATGGCTGTGTGCTCAATCCAGAACGAGGGGTTGCGCGCTGGTTCGGCCTCGATCTTCTCCACGGCAAAGTCCGTCGCATCCACCCATATCTTGCCCTTGTAGAGAAACTTGCCCGGCTTGATGGGGTCCACCTGCAGAGTGTAGGCCGGGTGGCCATCAATCGAGTCGCTCCCCAGCAGTTGGAAGCGATAGTTTGCCGGTGAGAGCGCCGTGGCTGCCGGATCCTTCTCCGCCTCCTGCTCACTGCTTATGGCGCGCTTCAGCACGTCATTCACCAGAAATTTTGGCCCGCTCTGGGAAACAATGCGGAAGCTCTTGCCATTCGCGGCGTCATAGCTCACATCTACAGCCATCTGCGCCGCAATCTTGCCAAAGAGGCCGCGATACTGCACCTGATAATGGCGCAAAGAGTCGTAGCGCAACAACGCGCGTTTGCGGAACTGGTCGCGCTGCTGAATGCGAGCCACGATCTGCGTGGCGGTGAGGGACGGAGCAGCGTATGCATTCTGGCCCTGGGTCCGGGCTGAAGAAAGCGTCAACGCGAGAACAGCTGCGACCAGGAGGCTTTTGCCCGGCTTGAGGCGCATAGGCAAATCATAGCTTGCCGGGGCGGGAGTCTGGGTAAACAGACCGTTGCGATGGAACCTGCCAGAGCAAAAACAGAACACGCCAGACAGGCTGCATAAACACGAACGCCCCGCATCTCAGCAGCGAGATACGGGGCTGTGGGTGATACCCGGGAAAACTGCTTAGAAGCGGAAGTAGACGCCGCCCATGGGCTGTACGGAATTGGTAAAGTTTCCGGTAGCCGCATAGCCAAAGACCAGGTTGGGTTGCTTGTAGATGATGTCGCGAACCTGTAGGCGCACTCCAAAGCGCGGTGAAACCGCCATGTCTGTTCCGCCGCCAATGGTATAGCCCAAACGAACCACGGAGTTGTTGTTGAAGACATCGTTGTTCGGCTCGAAGATCATGAAGGTGATGCCGCCCTCCGCGAAGGGCTCCATCTTGCCCATCTGGTGAGTGATCACCCAGGCAATGCCCGCCTGGCTCAACTTGGTAGGCGCCTTCTCTGGAGCGTTATTGCAGGTGAACCCGCAGGCGCCGGGCGTCGGCGCGAAGGTCTCATGGATGGAGCTGTAACCGTAGTAGCCCTCAAAGCCGATGAATGGGCTGGAGATGTGGCGGAAGTTGACCATACCACCAGCGGAGTTATCAACCGTCTGAGTAGTGCCGCGTCCCGTCGAGGACTTGTTAATGGCGTAGAAACCAGTGAAGGCAACATCCGTCTCAGGCTGGACCTGGGAAGCGCGCGCCGCGGGCTGCGCCGGACGGGAGGAGGGCTGTGCATTCTGGGCCTGCGCGGCAACTGCGCTCACTGCAGCCGTTCCCAAACAAAACAGGGCAATCTTCATCCACTTCATTTGCATTCTTGTCTCCGTATGCGGAACCTGCGAAATCTGATGGCAGGGCACAAAGCTGTACATCCCTGACCGGCGTTGACCTGCGATGCGACGCCGGTGAGAAATCTTTGGCGGCTCGCCGGAGTCTCTCTCCAGCCGTAAGCTGCTCTACCAGTATCGAGTATAGTGGACGGCCATGCGGGTCTGGCTGCGCATTGCCGAGAAACGCACCGTCAGAGCCTGTCATGAGCTTTCGCGGGGGAAGCGGGAGAGCTCATCACAGGCTCTGGGGTTATCCAGCCCTAGAACCGGAAGTAAGCGCCGATCATGGGCTCGGCGGTATGCAGAAAGGCCCCGGTCGAGTGAAAGCGCGAGGTCAGGTCCGGCGCCTTGTAGAGATTGCCGCGGTATTGCAGGCGCAGGCCCAGATGCGGCAGCAGGCCCCAGTCCACGCCGGCGCCGTAGACAAAGACCGCCTTGGTGGCGCTGCTGGCATTACTCTGGCCCGAGGTGGGCTCATCCAGCAGCAGTCCGGCGCCCGCAAGGGCGAATGGCCGCAGATTGGCCAGAGGCAGCGAGACCACCCAATCCCCGGTGATCTCATGAGCGTTGGCGGAGATGGAAGCAGGTGTAGGCGGGTTGCAGGGGCTGATGCCAACCGGACAGGCATAGCTGTTCGCCGAGTAGTTCTGGTTGGCCCGGTTAAAGGCGTACGTCGCTTCATAGCCAAAGAGCGGGCTGCTGATGTGACGCAGTTCGATCAGACCTCCAGCGGCGTTGGCCGGGCTCTGCGCCGTGCCGTTGCCGGTGGAGGTACCGTTGAAGGCGCCGTAGACGCTAAGCGCAACATCGGTCTGTGCGCTGGCCAGTACTGCGCCGAGTGCGGCAAGAGTTGCACACAGGACGGCGCTCCGTATCCAGGTAAATCGCATACAAAATCTCCTTAATTTGGGGGAATTTACGTCCGCCGCGGCGTCGTTGCGCCACGATCTGTTTCACCTATGGACGCAGCCGACGGGATTTGGGGGCACACCCGGACAAAACTCTGGTCACGCGTTCCCGATCCAGGCCAGACTTCATGTGCCGTGAACCGCCCGGTATCAGCCCTTTCGCCCGCCTTTGCTGCCCCACGGTACGGCAAAAGGCAAACCTGTGGCGAAGATGCGACAATGAGGTGGATGACCCCGGTTGCCTGGCTTCTTCCCGGGGACAAGGACTCCCCGACCTATGCTGCGTGTTCTGTCCACTCATCTCTTTCTGAATCAGCGCCTGCATCCGGGATTGCTGGAGTTCGCCGGAAAATCCGGCGCCGAGGCAGTGGAACTTTTCGCCGCCCGCCAGCACTTTGACTACACCCGCCGCGAAGACGTGCAGGAACTGGCCTCGTGGTTCCGCTCCAATCCCGTGCAGCCCTTCTCCATGCATGCGCCGCTGTTTCCTGACTACGAGATGGGCCGCGCCGGCGCCCCGGCGGTGAACGTGCTGCATCCGGAGAAGTCCCGGCGCATCGATGCCATGGATGAGATCAAGCGCGCCCTGGAGGCGGCCGAACACATCCCCCTGCGCTACCTGGTGATGCACCTGGGCGAGCGCACCGACGTGTGGTCGCAATACTCCGTGGAGTACGCACTGAACGCGCTGGAACACCTGGGCGCATTTGCCGGTCCGCTAGGGGTCCGCCTGCTGGTGGAAAACCTGCTGAGCGAGGCCACCACGCCGGAACACCTGAAGATGATCCTGGAGATCGGCCATCTGAGCAACGTGGGCGTTTGCCTGGACGTGGGCCATGCCCATGCCAGTGTCGGCGTGGCGGATGCCCTCGCCACCCTGAGCGACCGCATCCTTTCCGTCCACGTACATGACAACCACGGCATAAAGGACGAGCATCTGTGGCCCGGCGAAGGCTCGATCGACTGGCCCGCCGCAGTGACCGCCCTGAAGGCCCTGCCCAAGACGCCGGCGGCCGTGCTGGAGATTGCCCACACGGCTGACGATACAAATGCCACTCTCGCGGCGCGCATCAGCGCGGCCTTTGAACGGTTGAGCTAGCAGATACGCGGCAGCTGCTCGCCGATCTGCATGGGAATCACGCGGTTGGCGCCCAGCATTGTGCGCGCCACCAGCATCCGCGGATGCTCGGCGGTGATGTGGCCGATCAAGGCAGCATCCTGTCCCAGCGGATGCGC
>DAIDGZ010000077.1 GCA_027452125.1 Acidobacteriaceae bacterium
AGCATCCGCCTGCCCGCGCCCTGCCCGCTGCTACAATCGAAAGTGCTGAAAGTGCCCATTTGCGAGGCATTTCCGGCCCTGACGATCTGCCATGCCCTTGCGCCTTTTCAATACCCTGACGGGACAACTGGACCCGCTCGAGCCTGCCGACGGCAAGGCGCTGCGCATGTACGCCTGCGGGCCTACGGTCTACGACTACGGCCACATCGGCAACTTCCGCACCTTTTTGCAGATCGACGTGCTCCGCCGCTTTCTGCAACTCTCCGGCGTAGCCCTGCGCCACGTCATGAACATCACCGACGTGGACGACAAGATCATCCGCAACGCGGCTCAGGCCGGCGTCTCCATCGGCGAGTACACCGCCCGCTACGAAGCCGCCTTCTTCGAGGATCTGGATGCCCTCCGCGTCCAGCGCCCGGAGCAGATTGCCCGCGCCACCGAGCACATCGGCCAGATGGTCGCGCTCATCCAGAAGCTCGCCGAAGCCGGCGCCGCCTACCAGGCCGAGGACGGTAGCTGGTACTTCCGCCTCCGCGCCTTCCCCGAGTACGGCAAGCTCAGCAAGAAAGACCTCAGCGGAATGGAAGATGGCGCCCGCGTGGACGTGGACGAGTATGAGAAGGACTCGGCCCGCGACTTCGCCCTCTGGAAGGCGCCCAAGCCCGGCGAAACCTCGTGGGAAACGGCCATCGGACAGGGCCGCCCCGGCTGGCACATCGAGTGCTCCGCCATGGCCATGGAGTACCTGGGCGAAAGCCTCGACCTCCACGCTGGCGGCGAAGACCTGATGTTCCCGCACCACGAGAACGAGATCGCGCAGAGCGAGACCGTCACCCACAAGCCCTTCGCGCGCCACTGGATGCACGTGCGCTTCCTCCTCGTGGATGGCCGCAAGATGTCCAAGAGCGAGGGCAACTTCTACACCCTGCGCGACCTCCTGCTCAAGGGCTACAAGGCCTCGGCCATCCGCCTGGCGCTCATCTCTGTGCCCTACCGCCACCAGCTCAACTTCACCTTCGACGGCCTGGTGGAGGCCACCGCGGCCATCGACCGCCTGCGCACCTTCCATCAGCGGCTCACAGAGGGCCAGTTCGGCCCCGGCGCCACCCCGGCCATGCAGGAAGCAGCGCACAAGGCGCACGCCGACTACCTGGCCGCCCTGGCCAACGACCTGAACACCGCCGAGGCCCGCGCGCCCATCTTCGACCTGGTGCGCGCCGCCAACACGGCTATCGATCAGGGCCAGTTCCTCGCCGCAGATCGCGATGCGATTCTCGCCGTACTCAAGGACTTCGACGCGGTGTTCGACGTGATTGCGGACAACGACGCCGAGCCTACCCGCCAGGCCCTGGCCTGGGCCGAGCGCGAGGGCCGCATGGCCGAGGTGGCCCCCGAGCTGCTGGCCGCGCAGTCCATCAGCGACGAGGCGATTGAGGCGCTGGTGGCCGAACGCACCCTGGCCAAGCGGCAGCGCAACTTTGCCCGCGCCGATCAGATTCGCAACGAGCTGGCGGAAAAAGGCGTGGTCATCGAAGACTCTAAAGACGGCGTGCGCTGGAAGAGAAAATAGGCTGGTGCCTCAGGCACGCAGCGAGGTCATCTGCATGGAAGCCCACGAAGCCCACGAAATCCAGGAACACGCGGAGCATGGCGCGCACGACGCAGCCATGCGTCCGGTCGCCTTCACCATGAGCCTGCTGGCGGTGCTGGTGGCCGTCACCACCGTGCTGGGCCATCGCACGCACACCGAGGCGGTCCTCTTCCAAAACAAGGCCACCGACCAGTGGAACTTTTACCAGGCGCACAAGATTCGCGCCAACGATACGGCCCTGGCCGCCGATCTGCTCAGCGCCGTGACTGTGGCCAACAAGGATGCCGCGGCAAAGATTGCGCAGTCCTACGCCAGCCACGAGTCCAAATGGGCCAATGACCTGAAGGACGAGCAGCAGAAGGCCGAGGCGCTGGAGGCGAAGGTGGAACAGGCCGAGTTCCGCGCCGGCCGCTACGATCTGGCAGAAGCCCTGCTGGAGATCGGCCTGGTCATCACCTCCGTTACGCTGCTCACCCGCCGCCGGGCCTACTGGTACCTGGGTATGGCCTTTGCCGCGGGCGGCGTGGCCTCCGCGCTGCTGGGGCTGCTCGTTCGATAGGGTCTGGAACGAATCCCGCAGAAGGCCGCGGCCCGCTGTACTCTGGAGAGCAGGAAGTAGTGATGGCCGGGACCCAGTACACCTTCTTTCCTCGTGAACATGGAGCAACTGCGATGTTGCTCACGCCGTTCGTGGCCGCTCCGGTGCTCGCGCGCACCCTGCGCTGGCAAGAGGCTGCTGCCGCCGTAGCCATTGCGCTGGCCTTCGCCATGAAGGATCCGCTCGTGGTGCTGGCGCGCCAGCAGTGGGTGTGGAAGCTGCCCCAGCCGCAGAGTCGCGTCGCTGCCCGCTGGGTGCTGGTGGAGGCGGTGGTCGTTGCCGCCTGTGCGCTTGCCCTTGTGCTGACCGGGCCGTGGATTGCCTATGTGATGCTGTTTGGCGGCGCCGGGCTGTTTATGGCGCTGGCGGTGTGGATCAACATGCGCAATCGGCAGCGCGCCACGCTCTTCCAGGTGGTCAGCGCGTTGGCGCTTACCTCCACCTCGCTGATGGCTGCGGTGGCGGCATTGGGGATGATTCCCGGCTGGTGCTGGCGACTCTGGCTGCTGCTGGCCATTCAGGCCGCGGCAGGCATTTTCACTGTGCATGCCCGTCTGGACGCGCGCATACAGCTTCGCACCGCGCAGAGGAATGGCGCTGGCGTTGCGGAGCCATGCGAGAGCCGCGACCGCCGTATCGCCCTGCTCATTTGCACGCTGATGGCGCTGGCCGGGTTAGGTGCCCTGGCCACGCGCAGCGACTGGATCGGAGCCGCCCTGCTGGTAGGCGCCGCAGGCAATGTGTGGGATCTGCGCCGCCAGCGCGATGCCCAGGCCCTGCAGACGCCGCTCACCCAGGTGGGCCTGCGCTCGCTTGGGCTGTCGCTGGTCTACGCGATGCTGGCCATTGCCGGTCTGTGGTAGCCGGCCGCGTCTCTTCGTGACACGCCACAAGCCTCGTGCTATGCTCCCGGTAGCGGAGCACCCATGCACAGCCGCAGGTCCAATGCGCTGCTGCGCGCGCCCATTCGGCGCTGGTCTCAGTCTTGTGTCCGCGCTCTCTGTGCGCAAAATCATCTCCGCGTTCTACCCTCGCTGAGCCGTCCCGGTCTCTTCGCCGCCGCCTAACTCCTGCACGATTCCTCGCCTGCGTTTTTCGCTTCTTCGGGAGCGATCCCAACCTGAGGATTCCGCCTTCCTGGAGCGCTGTCGCCTGGCCTTCCAGTGCAGGCCGCGGCGCATCCGCCGAGGAGACCAGCCATGACGAGCCACATGATCAGCCAGCAGTTGCACTCGCAGTACGGACCCAAGATCATTACGCCGCCTCCCGGCCCAAAGGCCCGGGCCGCCATCGAGGCCGACGCGCGCCTCATCTCGCCCAGCTATACCCGCTCGTATCCGCTGGTGGCCCGGAGCGGTCGGGGCATCCGCGTGACCGACGCCGACGGCAATGAGTTTCTGGATTTCTCCGCGGGCATTGCCGTGGTCTCCACCGGCCACTGTCACCCCGAGGTGGTGGCCGCCATCCAGCAGCAGGCCGCGGAGCTGATCCACATCTCTGGCACAGACTTCTACAACGAAAGGCTGACTGAGCTGGCCGAGCGGCTCTCCGCCGTGGCGCCCATGCCCGGGCCGCATAAGGTGTTCTACGGTAACTCCGGCGCGGAGGCCGTAGAGTGCGCACTCAAGCTGGCTCGCTATCACACCGGCCGCCAGCATGTGATCGCCTTCTTCGGAGCCTTTCACGGTCGTACCATGGGCGCGCTCTCGCTTACCGGCTCCAAGCCGCAGCAGAAGCGCCGATTTGCACCGCTGATGCCGGGCGTCACCCACGTCCGCTATCCCTACACCTACCGCGGCTGCCCTGGCGACGCACGAGAGCAGGAGGCCTTTGCGCTGGGCTGTGCGCGATTTATTGAAGAGACGCTGTTCAAGACCACGTTGCCGCCCGAGGAGGTGGCCGCTATCTTTGTGGAGCCGATTCAGGGCGAAGGCGGCTATGTGGTGGCGCCCACCTGCTTTCTGCGCGAGCTGCGCGCCATCTGCGATCGCCACGGCATCTTGCTGGTCGCCGACGAGGTGCAGTCTGGCTGCGGACGCACTGGCAAGTGGTGGGCTATTGAACACAGCGGCGTGCAACCGGACATCGTCTGCACGGCCAAGGGCATCGCCAGCGGCATGCCTTTGGGCGTGTGCCTGGCGCGCGCCGACCTCATGGACTGGGCGCCCGGCTCGCACGCCTCCACCTTTGGCGGCAACCCGGTTTCCATTGCCGCGGCGCTGGCTACCCTGGAGATCCTGCGGCGCGAGGCCATCCATAACGCGGCCGAGGTGGGCGCGTTCATGATAGAGCGGTTGCTCAGCTGGGTGCGGACGCATCCCATGGTGGGCGAGGTGCGCGGACGCGGCCTGATGATCGGCATTGAACTGGTGAAGGACAAGGCTACCCGCGCGCCTGCTACAGCGGTGCGTAACCGTGTAGAGACGCTGGCCTTTCAGCGCGGCTTAATGGTACTGGGCTGCGGCGAAAGTTCCCTGCGCCTGTGCCCGCCGCTGATTCTGCGTATGGAAGAGGCAACCGTGGGGCTGGACATCCTTGAGCAAGCGCTGACTCTCGCCGAACAAGAATGTGGACAGTCGTCCGCGCTGGGCGCGCCCGACGTTTTTCCTGCCGAGTAGCGCATGGATACCAGCAGCCGGTGATATTGCCGACGTGTTATCGGTCCAGCCGGGGATGTCGCGTGTGGAAGTCCGTGACCTGCTGGTAGGCGCGGGCAAAGGCGGCGAGCTTCGCGTCCTGGTAGAGCCCGGCGAGAAAGGTGAGCGATACGGGCGTCCCCGGCCCGCCGATGTCGTCGTGGTTCCCATCGTCGATGGCCGGCGGCGGGGGCGCATCCTGCCCGCGGAAGCCGTTGGGCAGAATCAGCGCGGGGTTGCCGGTCAGGTTTGTCGCCATCAGCTGCGTGTCGGTGCTGGGTGTCACGACGATGTCCACCTGCTCAAACAGTGCGGTCATCTGCCGGATGCCCAGCATCCGTGCGCGGTTTGCCTGGATGTAATCAACGGCGGGATAGAGGCGGGCGATGCGGAAGGCGTTGGGCCAGTCCTCGGGACCTTGCGCCGTGAGCAGCTTGTCCCGGCCGGTGAGAGTCAGCTCGTCGAAGGCCGCGGCGGCCTCGGCGGTGAGTAGCGGAACCATCGCGCTCCACGGAACGTTAGGCAGTTCCACAGGGATAAGTGAGACGCCCATGGAGCGCAGCTTATTCAGCGCAGCCAGGTTGAAGCGCCGGTCGTACACGCGCCGGTCATAGGCGGCCTTGGCATTGGCATCGGCCTCTTCGCGGCTCTTGCGCGATTCGCCGGTTTCGTCGGCGGGGACGGGCAGCGGCTTGGGCGGCTCTGGTGGATCGAACTCCGATTTGAGGTAGCCGACGCGCAGGCTGCGCCAGTTGAAGGCCGGGTCCCAGGCAAAGGGCGCAGGCCAGGCCGAGAGATCGTGCCCGTCGGGGCCGTGAATCGCCTCCAGCACGAGGGCACAGTCGTCCACGCAGCGGCAGATGGGGCCGAGCTTGTCCATGGTCCAACTGAGGGCCATGGCTCCGGTGCGGGGCACCAGGCCGAAGCTGGGACGCAGCCCGGTATCACCGCAGCGTGTGGAGGGCGAGCTGATGGAGCCTAGCGTCTCCGAACCCAGCGCGAAGCCCACGCAGCCCGCGGCCACCGCCGCCGCCGAGCCGGCTGAGGAGCCGCTGGAGCCCTGCGCGGGATTCCACGGGTTGCGGGTGCGGCCGCCAAACCATTTGTCGCCCATGGCCAGCGCGCCCAGTGTGAGCTTGGCCACCAGCACGGCTCCGGCCGCGTCGAGGCGCTGGACAACGGTGGCGTCCTCGTCGATGCTCTGGTGCTCAAAGCCGCCTGCGCCCCAGGTGGTGCGATAGCCCTTTACGGCGAGCAGGTCCTTGGCGCCCCAGGGAATGCCATGCAGCGGGCCACGGTAGTGTCCGGCGGCAATCTCCTCGTCGGCCTTTTTTGCCTGGGCCAGCGCGCGCTCCTCGGTGAGCGTGATGACGAAGTGCAACTGCGGATCGTAGCGCTTGAGGCGGGCGATGTACATCTGCGTGAGGGCGAGTGAGGTGATCTTGCCGGTGCGGAGAAGCGCACCGAGTTCACCGATCGTGGCAAAAGCCAGATCTTCGATGCGCGCGGGCGCCTGCGGCTCGGGGCCAACCGTGTCAATGGCGGCAATGTGAACATGCGGCTTGGCTGCAGCGGAGGCAGAGGCCGGGTGCACGCCTGGAATGCCTGCCGCCGGCTGGGGATGAAACACGTAGGCGGGCGGCACAGCGTTGTGCAGATGCAGCGTGCGGATGGCCTTGATGGCGCCGTTCTGGTCGATGAGGCCATCGATCATCATCTGCTTCTGCGCTGCGGTGAAGGGGCCGACGCCGGCGAGGATAGCCGCCTGGTCGATCATCTCCGGCGTGACCGCAGGTGGCCTGGACTGATCCGTGGACGGGGACTCCTGTGCCTGCGCGGCCAGCGTGTAGAGGATGCCGGGGAGCAGTGGAGATGCGATGCCGGCGGTGGTGCAGGCGTTCAAAAAGGCGCGGCGGTTGAGTGGCATGGCAGGATTCCTCGCGGATCGAAATGGTGAGACCCTTGCCGAGAACTATACCCGACCCGAGATGAAGATGGGCGTGGGCTTTTGATGAGAGTGGAAAGCGGGGGTGGACAGACACAGTTTGAGGTGGAACGGTGTCTGCCCACCCTTGTTCGCGATCCGGTCAGTGCCGGATGAGGATGCCGGCCACGCTGTCCCACAGGCTGGTCATGGCGATGCGGGAGACGAGGAGGGTGCTCAGAACCAGGGCGGCATAGCCGATGGCGAGCACACGATCAATGCTGTGCGTCATGGCCCAGCGCAGGAGCAGGAAAAGTCCTCCGAGAACAGCAACCGGCGCAAACAGCGCCATCCACTGGTGCAATCCGAAGATCGAACTGACCAGCGGGATGCGGCCTGTGGCGCCGGAGATCAGAGACAGGCCGGCCAGCAGCATCATGGGGCGGTGAACCCGCGGCTGCTTGCGGGTAAGCACGCCCAGTGTGACAAAGGCCAGGTACAGCGCAATCTCGGCCAGCATGACCAGGAGAAATGGGCGCGCCGGCCAGTCAAAGACCGTTGCATTCTCGATCGTTGTTTCGCGGAAGGCGGCTAGGGGTCCAGTTACCGCGATGGCTCCGGCAATGAGCAAAACGCTCCAGCCCAGCTTGGCATGCACGCGGCGGTTGCGTGTGGCGATAAGCAGCGTCTGCGCGAAGTAGAGCAGGTACCAGGCAAAGACAGCCGTGCTGTGCGCCACGATGGCCGCCAGCATCGGCGGATTGATGGGCGAGCCGTCCGCCAGACGGGCGCCGAAGATGTAGTGCTGGAATCCGAGGAGAATCAGAACCAGGAAGATGGCCGCAGTGGCGCTGTAGAAGAACCGATCGCGCTTCATTCGGGCGCTCCTTTGCGTTGCAACAACGCGGAATCTTACTGCCGATTGAGTGATGGGGGAATCAGACTGTGCGCGAGTATAAGTTGAATGGCCAACGCTGCGCCAGAAAAATCTATCTACTCAGGAAATTTCCCGGACGCAGGGAAACGCCAGGACGGAATACGGAATGTCCATCCGCTTTTCAGTGACCGTACACTGCGAGTTGTGCGGAATCCCGCGCACACTCTAGCGCGAGGGCCACTCTTCAACAACGATGCCCAGGTCGTTGAGTTGCTGGATGGCGGCTTCCTCATTGCGGCGCACGCGGGGGCGGTCCTTGGGCGCTGCAGTGGGCGACTCTTGCACGGCGATCACGCGGCCATAGCGCCAGGCGCCTGCGGGCAGTGCAACGATAGCCTTGACTAGGTCTTCAGGGCGCAACTGGATGCTTTGCCGCCGCGCTGCTTCAGGGCGCAGCATATTTCCCTCGCCCAGCGTGCTGGGGTTGGCATCGGCCAGGAGGATGTGCATCGAAATCGTGTCGGACCCGACCATCAGGAAAGGATTGGCCCACTGGGCAGGATCGTGCACGTCGGCATACAGGCTTTTGGTGGGCAGCGGAATCTGTGCGAGTTGTGCCCGCTCCTGGTCGCGCTGAGTGGCCGCGGCCTGGGCCCGGTGCTCCGCCTGGACGGCGTCCTTGGCCACACCCGCTACAGCCTGCTCTTCCTTGTGACAGGCAGCAATAGGCAAAACCAGAAGGAGCCCGGCAAGGGCAAAAACACGACGAGGCAGGGGGCGGGAAACCGGTGCAATCACCCCAAAAGAATAGCAGGAGCCCGCAAATACGCGCTGTATTGCAGGCTCCTGGAGATCAACTCGATCAATAGTTCGAATCGGCGGCCTGCTTGACCAGCGACTCGGCGCGGGTGAGCGAGTCCATGCGCTTCTGGTTCTCTGCCGCCAACTGGCTGGGAGTAAAACTGCTGGCGGAGATGCGGCGCCCGGTCTGCGCTTCACGCTGCACGAACTCCGGCCGCAGGGCGAGCACGGCGGACTGCGCCGCAGGCAGCAGCTTGTGGAAGCGCTCGATCTCTGTCACAGCCTGATCCGGGTGATAGCTCAGGCGGTCGCCGGTCTGCATGCCGTCGATTAGCGGGTCCGGCGGAACGCCAAGGGGCCACGTCTGTTGCAGGGCATCGTAGGCGCCGCGGAGCCGGGTCATGGCGCCGGCAAAGCCATCGAGCTCAGCGCGGCGGGCGGTGACGCCGGCGGCGCGGCGTACCTCAACAACCACCTTCGATGCGGTGCTGAAAGCGGGGGTGGGGATGATGGTGGTAAGGGTGTTGCCCTGATATGACCAGCCGGACTTGCCGGGTTGTGCCAGGGGAACCGGCTTGCCGTTGACGATGACTGCGGCGGGTGGCCAGTCGGCGGGCAGGCGCAGCTCATAGCCTCGGGTTTTGAGCATGCCGGGATAGCTTCCCTGCACCGGACCGATTTCAACACGGAGGGTATCGGCGGACTGGCTGGCGTGGATGGGGGTGCGTGCGAAGACGCCGCGCTGGTACTCCACTGACTTGCCGGAGTCCTCGTAGAGCGAGTAGCTGGAGCTGGCGCCTGACGCGAGCGGCCATATGTTTACGATGAGCGGGTTGACGGGCTTCTCGCCGGTGTAGGCCATGGCCGGCTGCATGGGGACGATGGCCCCGGCCTTGAGGTAGACGGGAATCTGATCGATGGAGAAAGAGCGGTTCAGCAGGACCGGCCCCGTAAAGTGCTTACCGGTGGGCCACTCGACCCACTCGCCTTCGGGGAGCCAGATGCGCTCGGTGGCGAGGCCGGTGATCTTGTCCGCAGGCGCGGTGATCGGAGCGGCAAGCATCTGTCCACCAAACATGTACTCGCCTTTACTGGTGTAGGCGGCGTCAGCCTCGGGCCAGTCGTAATAGAGCGGGCGGAAGAAGGCAACGCCGGTATCGTAGGTGCGGCGCGCCTCAGTGTAGACGTAGGGCTCCATGGCATAGCGCAACTGGAAGGCAGAGCGCAGGATGGAGGAATAGGGTTCGGGATAGGCCCAGATGCGGCGCTCGGCATCAGGGTTCTTGGTAGTGTGGGTGCGCAGGATGGGGCTGAAGGCGCCAAACTGCACCCAGCGGGTGTAGATCTCGGGATCGACGACGCCGGGCATGTGGCCGCCGATGTCGTGGCTCCAGTAGGCATAGCCCACGTTGGCGGCGGTGGCGGTGAACCAGGGTTGGAAGGCGAGCGAATCCCAGACGGAGACAGTGTCGCCGGAAAATCCGATTTGGTAGCGGTGGTTGCCTAGGCCGCCCCAGCGGTGGAAGAGCAGGGGGCGCTTGCCCTCGCGCTGCTGGTCGGTGAAGTGGAGGTAGTTAAGCCACCAGGTGTTGTTGACGCCGGCCAGCTTGGTGTTGGGCTCCTGCTGCCAATCCAGCCACCAGAAGTTGATGCCCTGCTTCTCCAGCGGGTGCAGGACAAGATTGAAGTAGTTCTCCGCCCATTTTTTGTTGGTGGGGTCGAAGGGCACGTACTTCTTGCTGGCGGGGTCAATGCCCATGGCCCGGGCCATGGCGGGATAGGCCGCCTCCCAGGGCTGGATGCCGGAGGCGGGGTGCAGGTTGAGCGTCACCTTCAGGCCCTCCTCGTGGAGATTTTTGAGGAAGGCGGAGGGATCGGGGAAGAGCAGCTTGTTCCAGGTATAGCCGGTCCAGCCGAGGCGCTCGCCAGAGGGGTCGGTCTCGCCCCGGGCCTTGAGCTGGTCGATGTTGATGTGCCAGTCCATGTCGATGACGAGTACGTCGAGCGGGGTGGAGTTCTCGCGGAAGCCGTTGACGAGCTGGTCGAGCTCCTGGTCGCTGTAAGCCCAGTAGCGCGACCACCAGGCGCCGAAGGCGAAGCGTGGCGGCAGGGGAATACGGCCGGCTACCCGGACGTAGTCGCCGAGAGCCTGCTTGTAGTCGTGTCCGTAACCAAAGAAATACCAGTCGGTGTACGCGCCGGGCTGCTCGCTGGCCGGGCGCTCCATGACCCAGGGCCAGGGGCTCTTTTCACCTTGCAGGAAGCGGAAGTCAGCAGAATCGAAAAGCGGACTCGTGCTGTCGTCTACCAATGTCCAGCCAGCACGGGAGATGAGGCCCGGGCCGATGGGCTCTTTGGTCTTGCCGCCACGGGCGCCGTCGAGAGTGCGGGTGGTGCCGAGAAGGTTTTCCGTGTCCTCCATGCCCGGATGCCAGGTGATAGTCTTGCCGTCCACGGTGAGGGTGATGGAGAGATTCTCTGCCGTGAAGTGGCCGTCGCCGGTGGGCGTGTAGGTGAGCGTCAGCGCCTCGGTCCTGAGGGTGAGCTGCTGATTCAGCAACTCCTTGGTGAAGTGCGGCACCGGAAGATGGCGATTGAGGAAGACGAAGGAAGCGTGATCCTCGAACTGGTCTTTAGCTGACCACTCCATGCGGATGAGCTGCGGGGTCAGTACGGTGAAGCGTGCATGCCCAACTCGTACCACGGCGCGCGGATCGGCAACTGGGTTGCTGGCTGGTGGGATCTGCGCATGCGCAGGCTCTGCCGCAGGTGATGGTGAAGACGGTGAGGATGGCTGAGCTGACAGTAAAGGCATAAGTCCAAAAGCAAGCGAGACCAAGGTAAGGCGCTTCACAAACGGCGGCACAGTTTCCTCCTGCGAGTGCTTCACCGGAAGCCTATCACTGCAGGGTGGATGCAGGGGAATCGGGCGGGTGATGACATCGCGCGCGATCACTCTCGAGATTGCGAATAACCGAGAGACCGCCAATCAGCTCTCCGTCCTCCGCGTAGATAGGCTTGCTGGAGATGGAAAGCCAGAGCTGCACGCCATCCGCGCGATGCAGTAGAACCTGCATGGCGTTGACTACTTCTCCACGCAGAATGGAACGCGTGATCGGGAAGTCCTCGGGGCGGATGCGCCGGCCATCCAGAGAGGTGACCGCCATGCGCGTGTATTCTGCCAGCGTCATTCCGGGATTGACGGCAGCGCCGAAGATAGTGCGTGCTGCTTGATTCATCATCCGCACGGTGCAGTCCTGTCCATCGACGATGACCATGCCCAGTGGCGCGGAGTCAAGTGCGGTACGCAATGCTGCCTGGACGCTCTCGAGTTCCTCCGTGGCGTTCTTGTGGCCATGCACCTCCTCTACCACGCCATAGATACACATGATCTTGCCGCTGGGCCCGAAGCGTGGCGCGCCGCGGGAACGCATCCAGAGCCACTGCCCCCTCGGAGTGTGGACGCGATATTCAATATCGATGGACTGGCCCGTGGCCAGGGAGGTCTGAATGGCCTCCAGTGTATGCGCAATGTCCTCGGGATGCAGCATCTTCAGCCAGCCGGTACCCAGCGCTTCTTCAAGAGGCTGGCCCGTGTACTGCTCCCAGCGCGCGCTGGCCTCGGCGACTTCGCCTTTTGCATCGAGCACCCAGGGTACGTGCGGACTGAGCTGCATCATGTGGCGGTAACGCGCCTCGCTCTCGCGCAGGGCAGCCTCGGTGCGTTTGCCATCCGAGATGTCCATGATGGCCACCGAGACACCCAGGATCTCTCCAGCTTCATCGCGCGCGGGATGATAGGAAAGCACTAGTGACTGCGGAGCTCCGGTGTCGTAGCGCATCCGCTCCACCTCGACGCCGTTGATCGCCTCTCCCTGCAGAGCGCGGCGGATATAGTTTTCGACGCTGGGAAAAACCTGCGGGATGACTTCGGGCACAGTCTTGCCGAGATGTCCCTCGATAGAGACTCCGTTGATCTCGGCGAGCCTGCGATTGAGGCTCACGTAGCGCATTTTGCGGTCAAGGAAGCAGAGGCCGACCGGCGCGCCATCGTAGATCGCCTGCAACAGGGCCAGCCGTTCCGCGGGCAAGGCGTCCAGATTCATGAGCGACGCCGCTGTGGGGCCAACCGGGAGAGTGGGCGAATCGGCGTGCCAGACAATCTTTAGACAGTTGTCGATTTCGGTGATAGGCGCAGGACTTCCGAACAGCCAGCCCTGACCGTGATCGCAGCCCAGGCGTAGCAGCATGTTCGCCTGTTCCTGTGTTTCCACGCCCTCGGCAACCGTGCTTAGTCCCAGGCTCTGGCCCAGTCCCAGCATGGCGGCGATGATCTTGCGGCTCTCGCGCTTTTCCAGCAGGGAACTGACAAAGCTGCGATCCACCTTGATTTCATCAAAGGGCAGGGTATGCAGGTGCTTCAGGCTGGAGTAACCAGTACCGAAATCATCCAGCGCCAGCTTGCAGCGCAGAGCCTTCAGCTCCCGGGCCACGGTCCGCGCCCGGTCCAGATCGTCGAGCAGAGCGCTTTCCGTTATCTCAATGGTCAGCCGGTGCAGGGGGAAACAGGTCTGTTCCGCGATGGCGGCGATTCGCTGTGGAAACGCATCGCGCAGCATCTGCTGCGGAGAAATATTGATCGCTAGCTGAAAGCTACCCTTGCTTATGGCGGGATGAGTAAAGGCCTTCTGCATCAGTGTGTGGCTGAGCTGATCGATCAGTCCGTCTCGCTCCAGCACAGGAACGAATCGATCGGGAGGGATGGCGCCATGTCGCGGGGAGTTCCAGCGCGCAAGGATCTCGAAGCCGGTCACTTGGCCGGTTCTGAGCTCCACGAGTGGCTGGAAGACAGGGAAGAACTCGTCTTCAGCAAATGCCTGAAGAATTTCGGTCTGGTCAAAGACCATGCACAGACTCTACGCCAGCCCCATTCCTCTGCACAATACGCTGCAAGAATATTCACGGCTGGAGACAGCAGATGTGGGCGGCTATTCCGTCTCCTCGATATCCGGCGTCTCTTCATTGCTCTGCTTCTGCGCGAGCCGCTCCAACTGGTTGCGCCAGTCGAGGGACTCCACGAAGCCCCGGGACTCGCGCCAGCCTGGCTGGACGATGACGTGCAACTTAAGGAAAACGCGCGTGCCCAGCAGAGATTCGATCTTACGGCGGGCGCCGGCGCCGATCTCCTTGAGCTTGGAGCCACCCTTGCCGATGAGGATGGCCTTCTGGCCGTCGCGCTCGCAGTAGATGGCGGCGCTGATGCGCGTGAGCGGCAAGCGCTTGCTCTTTGGCGCCGGTGCCGGCTCCTCAAACTCCTCGATCACCACGGCTGCGGCGTAGGGCACCTCTTCGCCGGTCTCGATGAGAATGCTCTCGCGGATCAGCTCGGCCACCATGAAGCGAATGGGCTGGTCGGTGTACTGATCCTTGGGATAGTAGCGCTCGCCGGTGGGCAGCACGTCCACGATCTTGCGCAGCAGCACGTCCAGGCCGTCACGCTTGCGGGCGCTGATGGGGATCACCTGGGCGAAGTTATACCGGCGGCTGAGCGAGTCCATCAGAGGCAGGAGTTGGTCCTTGCGGATGAGGTCGATCTTGGTGAGAACCAGGAAGACCGGACAATCGAGGTTGCGGAGAAGGCTGAAGAGGAACTCGTCTTCGCTGGCCCAGACGGACTTGCGAGCGGTCTCGGCGGGAGCAGCGGGTGCTTCGGCATCCGGCTTGGGCGCTTCCATCTCTTCCAGTTGGATGCGCCGCGTCGCGTCCATCAGCACCAGGACCAGGTCGCGGGATTCGAGGGCCTCGTAGACCTCCTGCAGCATGCGCCGGTCGAGGTGGGTGCCGGGCTTGTGGACGCCGGGGGTATCGACAAAGACGATCTGGGCCGCGGGGTGCTGGCCCTTGCGGGCTGGCAGTTCCACCACGCCGGCGAGGCGGTTCCTTGTGGTCTGGGGCTTGGCGGTGACAATAGCCACCTTTTCGCCGGTAAGGGCATTGAGTAGGGTGCTTTTGCCCACGTTAGGGCGACCGAGAATGGCGACGAATCCGGATTTCAAAAGGGTTTTGCGCTCCAGATACCTATTATGGCGGATTTTTGCACTGGTATCATCGCCGCATGATGCGCGAAGGGCGAACCGAACGGCTGATTCTGCGGCCACTGGAGGTGGCGGACGCGGCGCAGATGCAGGTCTCGTTTCCGCATTGGCCGATTGTGCGCTACCTGAAGAAGCGAGTTCCCTGGCCGTATCCGCCAAACGGGGCGCTGACCTTCTGCCGCGAGGTGGCACTGCCACAGATGCGCAGCGGCGAGGGTTGGCACTGGTCTTTGCGCTTGGTGGAGCAGCCCGATCAGTTGATCGGCAGCATCAACCTGCGGCGAGCAGGAACGGGGAATAGGGGATTCTGGCTGGGTTTGCCATGGCAGGGGCGTGGCTTGATGAGTGAAGCCTGTGCATGGGTGAATAACTACTGGTTTGAGGAACTCCGATTTCCAGTGCTGCGCGTCTCCAAGGCAGCGGAAAATGCCGCGTCACGGCGCATCTCAGAGAAACAGGGCATGCGTCTGGTGGGCCGGGTGGAACGGGAATATCTAAGTGGGTGGCTGCCCACGGAGATTTGGGAGATCACAGCCGAGGAGTGGCAGGCGTGGAAGACTGCGCATTCAGGCTGAGAGCAATCCGGATGGGGCTGTAGGTGCGATCCTGAGCCGCTCAACGCGGCGTCCGGTGGAGGCCACCACTTCCGCGCGCAGGCCGGAGGGCTCGAGCATCACCACTTCCCCTGCCAGTGGGATGCGGCCCTCAATCTCGCTGATCAGGCCTCCAAGCGTGGTGGCTTCGTAGGAGTCATCGATTTCCAGATCCTCGCCGAAGAGGTCGGAGAGCTGATCCACGGGAAAACTGCCGGGTACGAGCCATGCGCCCGAGGGCTCACGCTGCGGCTCGGCGGTGAGCGCGTCCTTTTCTTCATGTTCGTCGTGGATGTCACCCACGATCTCTTCCAGCAAGTCTTCAATAGTGACCAGGCCTGCCACCCCACCGTACTCATCAATCACGATGCGCATGTGCTGCTTTTCGCGCTGCATCTCGCGCAGCAGCTCGTAGCCGCGCTTGGTCTCCGGGATAAACTCGGCCGGGCGCTGGATGCTGCCCACGGTGCGGGTGCGCGCCTCCTCATCGGAGAGCTGCAGCAGGTCGTGGGCAAAGGCGATGCCGGTGATGTTGTCCAGCGAGCCGGAGTAGGCGGGCACGCGGGAAAAGTTATGCTCGCGGAGTAGCTCAAGAAAGTCCTCGATGGTGATCTCCTGGGGCACGGCGAAAACGTCCGGCCGGGGAGTCATCACCTCGCGCACCAGTTTGTCGCCAAACTCCACAGCGGAGCGGACAAGGGCGCGATCACTCTCTTCCAGGATGCCCTCTTCCTCACCGGCTTCCAGTAGCGCCTCCACGTCGCCGGCGGCCTCCTCGGCGGGACTGGCCGGCTCTTCTGCCAACGCCGCTAAGGAAAAGAAGAAGCGCAGGATGACCGAGATGGGGGTCATGAGCCACAGCAGCAGCCGGATGGGCCAGAGAATGCGCGTCGCCCAGCGGCCGCGCGTGCGATTGACCAGCAGGGAAGGAAGTAGCTGCCCACAGAGCACGATAACGAGCACCACGCCGAGGATGGCCTGCGCAATCTCAGTCGGCGTGGGCGGGCCTAGGTGGGGCGCGCGGTCAAACAGCACCGCGCCGAACTCCAGCGCGATGAGCCCGAGGGCAAGCTGCTGCAGGAGCATGGCGCACAGGGTGGCATGCTCGCGGCTCAGGCCCAGGTGCGGCTCGACGTGCTCCTCCCAGGACTCCAGGTTTTCCTCGACCTCGCGGACGAGAATCTTGCCGAACTCCGAGTAGATGCGCGTGATGTAGGAGGCCAGCGTAACGACAGCAGCCAGAAAGAGCACGAAAAGTAGGGGAACCAGCGTCATGGGCGCTTACCCTGGATGGGCCCCGAGGGCTTCCTTGTTGCGCTTTTGGGCTGCGGGTGCCCGGCCCGTTCGATCAGCCCCTCCGGCAGTCCGAGGCGGTTGCGCAAAAAGCGCTCGCGGCGAGCCATCTGCCCGGTATCGGTCTCATGGTCGTAGCCGGCAAGGTGCAGTAACCCGTGCAGTATCAATATCTTGATCTCAGTGGCCAGTGGATGGCCCTGCTCGATTGCCTGCCGCAAAGCAGTCGGAACGCTGATGGCCAGGTCGCCGGCGATGGGCACGGGCACGGCCAGAGTTGTGTCGGCGGGAAACGAAAGCACGTCCGTGGCCTTGTTTTTGCCGCGGAAGCTGCGGTTGAGGCGGCGGATCTCCTTGTCTGTGGTGAGCAGGACCGTTACCTGCCCGCGTAGACGGACGGCAGACTGCGCCTCGGCTAGAAAACGCGCGAGGGTGCGCGCGGAGGGCAGGCGGTGGGCGCGCGGAGCAGGTGAAACCGCAGGGGCGCCTTGTGCCGAAGTTGCCGCGGCAGAGGGAGTCAGCTCTGGGTCAACAAGGATCATCGTGCGCGGAGCCTGATTTTACAGGACTTGCCGTCTCTTCTGATGATACGCGAATTCCGGCTCTGTCGTGTTCCGCAGCGTTGCGATTACTCTGTTGTGCATGCGAATTGCGTACATCGGGATGGGCGCAAATCTGCCCAGCCGGGCGGGCCAGCCGGAAGTGACTCTGGCCGCAGCGCTTCCCTGCCTGGAAAAGCTGGGGCGCGTGACGGCGCGCTCGGGTCTTTACTCCACCGCGCCGGTGGGCCTGGCCAAACAGCCCCGTTTTCTCAACGCCGTAGCCGCCCTGGAAACCACGCTGGCCCCGCATGCGCTGCTGGACGAGCTGATGAAGATCGAGCACGGCTTTGGCCGCAGCCGCGTGGCGGCCATGGTGAACGGGCCGCGAACCCTGGACCTGGACCTGCTGCTCTACGGCGATGCGGTGATCTGTGAGGCTGGGCTGATTCTGCCTCACCCGCGGTTGACTGAGCGCGCCTTTGTGCTGGTGCCGCTCCGCGAGATTGCGCCAGAGCTGCGCGAGCCGCGTACGGGCTGCACCGTGACACAATTATTGGAGAAGCTGCTTCCTGATCTCAATGACCCAACTCATGCGGTGGTTCCCCTGCAAAGCGATGTGTGGCGGGCTGGCGCTGCTGACGACCGTCAGCGCTAGTTCGCAAAGTTCTGCGCCCCAACAGAAGCGAATCACGCCCCGTACGGAGCAGGTTACGGTAACGGCCTATCGCGCTCCTCTGGGCGAGCTGGAAAGCCCCGCCTCCACACGCACACTGACCGGGCAGGCGCTGCGTTCTTCGGCGGCAGTCACGCTGGACGACCAGATGCGGCAGGTGCCGGGGGTGGAGCTATTCCGGCGCTCCAGTTCGCTGGTTGCCAATCCTACGTCGCAGGGCATCAGCTTGCGAGGATTGGGCTCCACCTCGGCCAGCCGGACGCTGGTGACCGAGGACGATGTGCCGCTCAACGACCCGGTCGGCGGGTGGATTCACTGGCAGGAGCAACCCGAATTGAGCATCCGCGGCATGGAGGTGGTGCGCGGCGGGGCCAGCGATCTCTACGGCTCCAGCGCCATCGGCGGCGTGTTGAGCATCCTGCCGGTGCGGCCCACGGCCACTGGCGGCGAACTGCGCTCCAGCTATGGCGGCCAGGGCACCTATGACGAGAGCCTGCTGCTCCACACCAGGCGCGGCGCCTGGGGACTGCTCGGCGCGGGCGGGCTTCTGGGCACCGACGGCTACATCCAGGAAGCGCCGTGGCAGCGCGGGCCAGTCGACCAGGCAAGCAACGTGCACAGCCAGAATGCCTTGGTATTGGCGGAACACGACCGCGGACCGCTGCGCGTGTTCTTACGTGGCACGGGCTTTGACGAGGCACGGCACAACGGCACGCCCTACCAGATGAACCAGACGCGGCTGTTCCGCTATGCCAGCGGAGCGGACTGGCAGGGGCCGCGCAACGGCGCACTGACGCTGCGGCTTTACGGCTCTGACGAGCGGTACCGGCAGACCTTTTCCAACCTCTCGAATCTACCGCTTTTCGGCAACTCGGCATGCAGTTACCGCTGCGGCGAGACGCCGACCAAGCTCACCCGCACGGCGGACAACGAACTCGGCGCGTCCGCGCACTGGAGCCAGCCGCTCGCTCCAGCGTTGCTGCTGGTGGCAGGTGCCGACGCGCACGATGTGCGCGTGTGGGATCTGGAGCAGCTCTTTACCGGCAGCAAACTGCTGACCAACCTGGGCGATCATCAACGGGATTCAGCGGCATGGGCAGAAATCATGGCCACGCCAGGACCGTGGACGTTGATTGCCTCAGGGCGCATGGACTGGTTCCAGAACTACGATGGGCACCAGGTGATGTGGACCAGCACGGGCTGGAAGCCGGTGGCGGCGCAGCCCACACAGCGCGATGAGCGGCTGTTCGACCCGCGGCTGGGCATATCTCGC
This sequence comes from Acidobacteriaceae bacterium, assembly GCA_027452125.1. Lineage (GTDB taxonomy): Bacteria > Acidobacteriota > Terriglobia > Terriglobales > Acidobacteriaceae > Telmatobacter. Next base: position 18,897 of record DAIDGZ010000077.1, read on the forward strand.
CGGCTCGGCGCGCACTGGGCGTTGTCGGCCTCGGGGTTCAGAGCCTTTCGCGCGCCGACGCCGAGCGAACTGTATCGCTCCACGCAGGTAGGCGACAAGCTGACTAAGGCGAACGCCAACCTGCTCAGCGAGCGGGCCACCGGCTGGGAGGCTGGACTGGCCACGCAGCGGCGCTGGGGCAGCGTGCGCGGCAGCTACTTCCTTACCCAGGTGAATCGCCCGATTACCGCCTACACCGTCAACCCCACCTCTTCGCCGATTCTCCTGCAGCGGGAGAACCTGGGGCAGATTGAGAGCAAGGGCGTCTCCCTCGATTTTGAGCTGCTGCCACAGCCCTGGATCGCACTCGACGGCGGCTATCAGTATGCGCACGCCGTGGTGTCGCGCGGATCGCAGGACCCGGGCAAGTGGATTCCCGAGGTGGCGCGCAATATGGCCACCCTGAATGTGCGCCTGCAGCAATCCCGGCTGGGACTGCTAACCCTGCAGAGCCGGTTGAGCGGGCGGCAGTATGACGACGATACGAATACCTACCTCCTGCACGGATACTTCCGGCTGGATGCGTTCGCTTCGCACCAGCTGGGCAGCCGAGTAGAGCTGTTCGCGTCGGGCGAGAACCTGCTCAACCGGGATATTGAAGATTCCAAGACCCCCACGACGACGCTGGGTATGCCCCGGGTGGCGCGAGTAGGGTTTCGGGTGCGGGTGGGGCGGCCGTAATGCTCTGAATGCAGCCTGCGGTTTTCAACGGTGCGCATTCATCTCGAGATAACAACCTGCTGCGGCGCTAGAGCTGTCGCAGCCGCGCGCAGGCCTCGTCCAACTCATCATCCTTCTTGGCGAAGCAGAAGCGCAGCAGGTCTTCTCCGCGACCGGGGCGGAAGAAGGCGGAGCCGGCTACGGCTGCCACGCCAGTAGCCGCCAGCAGACCCCGCGCCTTCTCGGCGGCGGTGTTGCCAGGCAAGCGGGAGGCCCGGGCCAGAATATAGTAGGCCCCCGGGGGCGCAGTGGCCTCCATGCCCGCATCGCGCAGGGCGCCGAGCAGTCGTTCGCGCTTCTGCTGGTGGTCGGCTGCGAGTTGCCTGTAAAAGCTGGCGGGCAGCTGCTCCAGTCCTGCTGCCGCGGCGTGCTGGAACGGCGCGGGCGCACAGACGTAGGTCAGGTCGTGGAAGTGTCCCATGGCCGGCATCCAGCGCGCATCCGCAGTGGCATAGCCAAGGCGCCAGCCGGTGATGGAGAAGGTCTTGCTGAAGCCGGAAAGCACGATGGTGCGCTCACGCATGCCAGGCAGCGTGGCCGGACAGATGTGCTGCGCGCCGTCGTAGACGAAGTACTCGTAGATCTCGTCGGTGATCAGGAAAAGATCGTGCTCAATGGCGAGTTGAGCTACGGCCTCGGTCTCGGCACGGGTAAAAATTTTGCCGCTGGGGTTGGCCGGAGTGTTGAGCAGGATGGCGCGGGTGCGCGGGGTGACGGCTGCGCGCAGCGCGTCAACGTCGAGTTGCCAGTCCGGCTCGGCCAGCGCCACCAGCACCGGCTGGATGCGCAGCGACTTGAGCGTGTTGACGTGATACCCGTAGCAGGGCTCGAAGAGCAGCACCTCGTCGCCGGGATTGAGCAGGGCCATGGCCGCGGCGTGCAGTCCGGCCGTGGCGCCGCTGGCCACCATCACCTCACGCTCGGCGTCGTACTCCAGTCCGTAATCGCGGCGCTGCTTGGCGGCGATAGCCTGGCGCAGCCGGGCGATGCCGTCGCAGCGGGTGTAAATGTTGTTCCCCTCGCGGATGGCCTCGTGCGCGGCCTCAAGCACGACTCCAGGAATCGGGGTGTCGCACACGCCCTGCGCCAGGTTGATGCCGCCGATGCGGTCGCATTCGGTAGTCATGGCGCGAATCTCAGACTGGAATGTGGTGGGCGCGAGGTTGCTGAGGGCCAGGCGCGAGGCAGCAGAGGCAGTCGACATGGGGAAGTTCCTTCCTCCGCCATCTTACAAAAGCTGGGTGCGATGCGGCACATCGCCGGCGACGCAACGCGGCGTACAATGCCTTCCATGCATGAGCTGTCGATTGCGGCTAGCATCGTGGAGGCGGTCACGGAGTCGGCGGCTGCCTATCCCGGCGCGCGTGTAAAAGAGGTGCGGCTGCGGATCGGCGCGCTGGCCTCAGTCATTGAGGACTCGCTGCAGTTCTGCTGGCAGATCAGTACCGAGGGGACGCCGCTGGCGGGCGCCGTCCTGCGCGTGGAGACCGTGCCGGTGACGCTGCACTGCGCGGCGTGCCAGGCCGACGCGCAACTGGACGGGGTGCAGAGCTTTCGCTGTCCTCGCTGCGGCGAACCAGCCACGGAGCTGCGCCAGGGACGCGAACTGGAGATTGACTCCATTGAGATCGAAGACGAGGTAGAGCAGCAGGTATGACGACGCGGATTGTCGAACTACGGCGGGGCATCCTGAAGAAGAATGACGAGCTGGCTGCCGGATTGCGCCAGCGTTTCACGGCTGCGGGCGTGCTGGTGCTGAATCTGGTCTCCAGCCCGGGCACGGGGAAGACGGCGTTTCTTGAGCGCACGCTGCGCGAGCTGCGCGGGCATGGCGCCCATGCCGCGGCGCTGGTGGGCGACCTGGAAACAGATAACGACGCGCGCCGCCTGGCCGCAAGCGGAGCGCCGGTCCGCCAGATCAACACGCACGGCATCTGCCACCTGGATGCGGAGATGGTAGGCAAGCATCTGGACGGATGGGAGGAGATCGCACTGGAGGAACTCGACTACCTGTTCATTGAGAACGTGGGGAACCTGGTGTGTCCCTCGAGCTACGATCTTGGCGAGCGCATCCGCGTGGCGCTGCTCAGTGTGACTGAAGGCGAAGACAAGCCGCTCAAATATCCCACACTATTCAACTCGGCAGATGCGGCAGTAATCACCAAGATCGATATTGCCGAGCCCTGTGGGTTTGATCGCGAACTGGCGCTGCAGAATATCCACGAGATCCGCCCGGGCATCCGTATCTTCGAGACCAGCGCCAAAACCGGCGTGGGGATGGAAGAGTGGTTGCGCTACCTGGAAGAAGTACGCGGATAGGTGTGCCTTTCACAAGACAAGAGCCGCATGAATGCGCGTCCATGCGGCTCTTTTTTCGATGCAAGGCCGATGCGGAGTTACATGCCGCCCTTGCCGAGCAGAATGCCGATGCCGTAGGTGACCGCGCCCTCGACGGCGCCGACGATGGTCATCTCCAGGCCAGACGACCACCACGAGCGGACGGTGATGAGGCTCTTGGCTGCGCCCACGGCGAAATGAGCGATCAGGGAGACGATGGCCGCGGCGACGATCGCTGGAATCCCCTGCATGAAGAAGAAAGGGATGATTGGGATGAGCGCGCCCACGGCGGTGGAGAGCGCGCCGGAGATGGCCGAGACCATCGGATTCGATAGCGCTTCTTCGCTGGATCCGAGCCGCTCGCTGGCCAGGGCGCGCAGCAGTTGCTCAGGGTCATTGGCGATGTGATTGACCATGTGAATGGCGTCGGCCTCGGGCAGGCCCTTCACCTGGTAGTAGAGCGAGAGCAGTTCCCGAGCCTCGGGGCCGTTCATCTGGATGGCTTCGCGCTCACGGGCCATCTCGGCCAGGTAGATCTCACGCTCGCTCTTGGCGGCCAGGTAAGCGCCAGAACCCATGGAGAGCGCCGAAGCGATCATGCCGGAGAGGCCGGCGAGCAGCACGTAGGTCTGGTTGCCAGCGGTGGCGCCAGAGACGCCGGAGACGATGCCAAAGATGGCGCCTAGGCCATCGTTGACGCCGTAGATGGCATCGCCGATCCACGCACCGGGCTGTTTGCGGCCGTTGTTGCGCTTGGCCAGCATCTCCTCCAGCACCGCCTTGGCATCGATCTTGGGGGCGCCGGCGGGGGCGGTGTAGTGGCCGCGGATCAACGAGCCCAGTTCGCGATAGTGATCCTTTTCGTCTTCGATCACGTGGTCGAGGATGGCGATGGAGCCTTCGTCGCCCAGGGCTTTCAACTGCTCGCCGTAGGTCGCGATGTGACGGCTCTCTTCGATCTCCAGGCGGCGCAGGGCCATGCGCATGCCTCCGGCGCGGTTGGCCAGCGAGTCGGCCTCGCCGCCCGGGCTGCCGGAGTAGACTGGCTCGGCTCCCCCCAGATCCCGGATTCGCCCCGCCCACAGCTCGGCATGTTCCAACTCAGCCTGGGCCAGATGACGCAGCACCTGCGCGCGCACCGGATCGGTATCGCGATCGGCCAGCGCGGTGTACGTGTGGTAGCCCTCCATCTCCGCCTGCCAGTTGGACTCCAGGGCGGCGAGAATTTTTTTCAGTCTGGCGTTGCTGAGCATGGGGATGGGCACGGATTTCTCCTCGGGGGTTCTTCTTTTGAGAATACGGTATTTTTTCGCCAATGGATTGGGCAAGGATGCGGCATACTTTGCGCTCCGCATCACTTCCCCACAGCAGGGTACACCGTTTAGTGTGGAGTGCGGACGTCAGACAACCCATCCGGCGCGGCCGGGGCGAATGGGTAGTGTGGGCGCTCCGCCGCGGAGAACGATACTTGCATGACAGCTACTAAATCCTCGCAGTCCAGTTCGGCGCTTACCCTGCCCGGCTATCTGGTGCCGTTTATCACGGTCACCGCGCTGTTCTTCATCTTTGGGTTCATCACCACGCTGAACATGGCGCTGGTGCCGCACCTGCGCTCCATCTTCGACCTGGACTACGCGTGGGCCATGCTGGCGGAGTCGGCATTCTTCCTGGCCTACTTTGTCTTTTCCGCGCCCACCGCGAAGCTGATTGAATCCATCGGCTACAAGCAGACGATGGTGGTGAGCCTGCTGATCCAGGTGGTGGGTTGCCTGCTCTTTATTCCCGCAGCCAGGTTTGTGAACTTTCCGCTGTTTCTGACAGCAGTATTCGTCGTCGGTGCGGGTGTCACGGCACTGCAGACCTCGGCGAATCCCTACGTGGCGATTCTCGGCCCGGAGCACAGCGCCTCTATCCGCTTGACACTAGCCCAGGCGTTCAATTCCATCGGTGCAACAATCGCACCGGTCATTGCTGGCGCATTTATTCTCACCGATCCCACGAAGCTGGTGTCCAAGGCTGCCATTGCTGATACGGTGCGCGTGCCCTATCTGCTGATTGCTGCGGGGCTGTTCGTGCTGGGCCTGGGCGTCGCGTTCATGCACCTGCCGCATATCACGCACTCCGGGGGGTCTGATACCACGGTGTCAGAGGCAAGCCGCAGCATCTGGAGCTTCCGCCACACGGTGCTGGGCGCGGTGGGCATCTTCCTCTACGTAGGCGTTGAGGTAGGCCTGGCGTCGATTGCGGTGAACTACTTCAAGTCACAGGGCATGAGTTCGCTGAAGACAGCGTCGTTCCTTGTGTCGCTCTACTGGGGTGGGGCCATGGTGGGCCGCCTGCTGGGCTCATGGATGCTGACGAAGATACCTTCGGGCAAGCTGGTGGGCATCTTCGGCGTCTGCGGCGCGGCGCTGCTGGGCGTCTCCATGGTGAGCAGCGGATCAGTGGCCATCTGGTCCCTCGTGCTATGCGGGTTCTTCAACTCAATCCTCTTCCCGAACGTCTTTACACTGGGCATTGCCGGACTGGGACCGCTCACCAGCAAAGGCTCGGGTCTGATTATGACCGCTGTGGTGGGTGGCGCCATTATTCCCTGGATGATCGGGGCGCTGGCGGACAAGGTAGGCATCCAGCATGCCTTTGTGCTGCCGATGCTCTGTTACCTCTACATCGCCTGGTATGGCGCAATGGGATCGAAGCCCTCAGCACGGCGGACTGCGTAGGTCGCGGACAGAGAGTGAATGGAAGGCTCTTCGGCACTGGCTGAAGAGCCTTTCGCGTTATAGGAAATGGGCGGAGATGAGGCGCCGGAGCAGGCAGAAAAAGCAAAATATTCTGATTGCCGTCTGCGTGATGCTGGCAGTGCTCTTGGCGCTCCTGCGATTGCTTGTCTTTGTGTATCGGCGGGGCTATCACCAGCTATGAACGGCGCAAAAGTTCCCAGGCCTTTACGTACTTCCAGTGGATGTAGACGGAGTGGTTGAGGTGCTGTAGCAGTCCGGCGCGGCCATCGAGAAAGCCGAGGCGTACGATGTAGTTGTAGAGGAACGTAGCAGTGGGATTAAGCACGGCGCTCCACACCAGCGCAGGCATCGTGCGCGGTGCGCGATCCTTCTCCACCAGCATGCGCGCGCCGGTATCGCTGTAGCGATTCATGTGATCGATGTAGTCGGCCACCGTGGGATAGCAGTGGTGAAGCAGCGGCGCCTTCAACTGCCCTGTCGGAGCCGAGGTCTGCATGGATTCGTGAACGGGCCGCTCCTCAAACTGCGCGGCGCCACGCCGAAAGAGGCGCAGCTTCGGATCTGGCCAGTAGCCGCCATAGCGCAACGGCTTGCCGAGGAAGTGGTTGAGCCGGGGAATGCGATAGGCGGAAAGCGCCGCCTTGCCTGCGAGCAGGGCGCCTATCTCCTGCGCCAGCGCCGGGCTGATCTCCTCATCGGCATCCAGTGACAGCACCCAGTCCCCGGTCGCATGGGCGATGGCGGCGTTCTTCTGTGCGCCGAAGCCTCGCCACGGCTCGACGAATACCTGCGCCCCAACGGCGCGCGCCAGTTCCAGCGTTGCATCGGTGGAGCCGGAGTCCACCACGACAATTTCGCGAACCAGGTCGCCGAGCCGGGCGATACCCGCCAGCGTGCGCGGCAGGTTGGCGGCTTCATTGAGCGTGATCAGCACAACTGAGAGCGTTCCCGGCATTGAGGCAAGGATAGTACGTTTGGCCGGACCAGCGCAGCAGCTCACGCAGCACGGGCAGATTTTTCATGCAATGCGTAAACTCGCGGCAAAATCCCTCGTCCATGGCATCAGTTGGATGTGAATCTTCCCCAGGCGGTCTTGCTCATGAGTAGCTTTGTCTTGTTACGTCCCGGCGTGTTCCGCGCGGGGTTGCTGATGACTCTCGCGTTGCTGGGTTGCGGTGGCAGCGTCAGCTCCTCCACGTCCACAACCACATCGAATCCGACAAGCACAACGAATCCCTATGCGGCCGTGTACAAGACCTTGAGCTGGGGATCAACAGTCACGGTGAGCTTCCCCAGCGATTGCACCATGACGCTGACCACGTCCGGCCAGCCGGACTACACGCCCAACGCCTACTATCTGGTGCCAGCCAACGGCAGTCAGACCATCGTGGCGCACACCGCGGTAACCAACATGGCGCTTGCCGTGGCCTCGTATGACACGGTGATCAAGCCCCACCTGCAGGGCACGACGGCAACACTGAACATCTGCCCCACCAAGGCGAGCACGACGACGGCCACCAACCTGGGCGCCATTGGTTACCTCATCTCTGGCACGGCCATGTTCAATCCGTTTGAGGCCGACGCCAATACCCCCGCGGTGGCTGATAATGGTTCCTACACCTTTACTGACGGCAACGGCACGCAGCAGACCGCGTACTTTCTGGATCAGTGCAACTCGCACAGCAACGGCATGACCTGGCATGCGCATGGCGTTCCCGGATGCGTCACCTCGCAAGTGGATACCGGAACGGGCCCGTCGCACATTATCGGCATTGCGCTTGATGGCTATCCGATCTACGGCGGGCGTGATATCAACGGAAATGTCATCAGCCTCGCGCAACTCGACGCCTGCAACGGCATCACCAGCGCTACGCCGGAGTTTCCCAACGGCGCGTATCACTACGTGTTGCCCATCGGCGTGAACAGCAAGTATGCGTCGATCAACTGCTACACCGGTACCGTGCAGACGAAGACTTTGACCGCTGCCTTGAAGCTGGCCTGCAACATGAAGACGATGTTTGCCATGCTAGAGCAGGAGCAGCCGGCGCGTAAGGCTATGACTGCCATGGTGATGCACGATGGCTCCACGATGCCGGCTGGAGCCATGTAACGGCTTGGGCAGCGAGCCGGATCCTACGATGCACTTGCTGCCGCTGCCTCCACTTCGGTCCAGTCAGCGGGGCTCAGGCGAACCTGGGCGGCGGCAATGTTCTCTTCGAGATGCGCTACCTGCGAGGTGCCGGGAATGGGCAGCAGCACCGGCGAGCGCTGCAGTAGCCACGCCAGAGAGAGTTGCGAGACGCTGACGCCGTGGCGCGCGGCTAGTGCGGCCAGGGGCTGCGCGGCGGGGTGATCGGCGCGCAGCAGCTTGCCCCCAGCGTAGGGATACCAGGGCATAAAGCCAATGCCTTGCTGCTGGCACCAGTTGAGCGTCTCCTCATGGCGGCGATCGCCCAGGCTGTAGCGGTTCTGGACGGTGACCACCTCGACCGTCTTGCGCACCTCTTCAATCTGCGCGGGCGTCACCTCGCTCAGGCCGATGTGGCGAATCTTGCCCTGCTCCTGCATGCGCTGGAGCGCACCGAGGCTCTCCTCCAGCGGGGTGCGCGGATCGATGCGGTGCAACTGGTAGAGATCAATGCAGTCCACGCGCAGGCGGCGCAGGCTCATCTCTACACACTGGATCAGGTACCCGGCGCGACCCACATACTCGGTTTTGGCCGGACCCTGCCTGGTAATGCCGCCCTTGGTGGCGATGACCAGCTCGGCGGGATAGGGATAGAGGGTCTCGCCGATGAGGCGCTCGGCGATCTCTGGCCCGTAGGCGTCGGCGGTGTCGATGAGGGTGACGCCCAGTTCCACGGCGCGGCGCAACACGCGGCGGGCCTCGGCGGGATCGTTGGGTTCCCCCCAGGCGCCCTCGCCTACCAGGCGCATCGTTCCGTAGCCCAGGCGATGCACGGGCATGTCGCCGCCAATGAGAAAGGCGCCACTGTCCGCGGCGTTGGGGGGCTGCTGGCTCATGATCCTTCCGATGTTAGCTGCACAAGCGCGTATGGCACAATGCTTGCGTGGCTGGATACGCTGGAACCGGTCCCCACGCATCTGCGTATCCTGTGAAGAAGATAAAAGGAGAGGTCGCCATGGGCAGCATTCCATATCCCAACGCACAGGCAATTTTCTACCAGCAGTTTGAGGCGGTACGCCGGGACGAGGTGGTGGGCATCCTGCTGGCGCTGTTCCTAGGCAGCTTTGGCCTGCACCATTTTTACCTGCGCCGCACCGGCTTGGGCATCCTTTACCTGTGCTTCTTCTGGACCGGAATTCCCGGATTGCTGGGCTTTGTCGAATGCTTCTTCATGCCGGGACGGGTGCGCGAGTTCAACGCCATCCAGGCGGCGGGCATCGCCGCTGCGTTAGGCTTGGCTGTGCCGCCCTGGGGCCAGCCGGTGAACGTCACCGTAAACGTGCCGCCTGCGGCGCAGCCGAGTGCGTTGACCGCCTGCCCGCGCTGCCAGCAGGCCAATGTGGGCGGCGCACGGTTCTGCTCAGCCTGCGGCATGGCGCTCTAGGCGAAACACACGAATCGGATCGAAAACAAGGCCCCCTGAGTCAGCCCGTGCAAGCGGTCTGATTCAGAGGGCCTTCTTTTCGCGGCTGCGCTCTGCCACCGTTACATATTCGCTTCACCGGCGCGCATGGACTCGTTGAACTTGGGCTTGGTGAAGTCCAGGGCGGCGTCGCGCATGGCCTCATACTCGGCGGCGCGGGCCATCAGCGCCGGGGTAGCCCTGGCAAACTGCCCGTCCAGCGTCATCAGTCCTTCACCGGCTTCGTGGCCAGCCATGCGCAGCAGGTCGGCCTCCGTGGTGTTCAGGTACTGCGCATCGCGCGGGTCGGCAATCCATACCGGCTTGCCCTCGCCCAGCACGCCGCTGAGCCAGTAGACCTTGCTCAGCAGGTAGCGCAAACGCTCAGTGTCGTCGGTCTCGGTGAAGATGAACTTCTTCTGCCAGCGGCTATAGAAGCGCGTGGTGACCGGCACGGGCTGGCGATTGCCGGACTTGACGAACTCCAACTGGCCCAGGTCCACCGTCTTGCGCACGGCGTTGTAGATGAACGTCTCCGCGTAGGGCTGCTCCATCGCGGGCACAATCTCGGCAAAGGTGACGGTGACAGAAGCGGCAATTTTTGCGTGCAGGTTGTGCGCTCCGCCGTCGGCCAGGTGCATCTCGCCGTGCACGATGTAGGTGTCCGCACCGGAGGTGGAGCGATGGAAGGGCCACTGGAACTGACCAAAGGCAATGGGCAGGCCGGCCAGGGTGACGTAGCACTCCGGGCGGGGATTGCGCAGGCGCATGGCCTCGCCCGCCAGGTGAGTCGTCATCTCCGGCAGCAGGTGCGGCTTGTCAAAGTCGAAGTTGTCGCTCAGTTCCAGCTTCAGGCTGCGCCCGGCTGCGGCGGCATCGGTTAGGCCAAGTTGAAAGACCGCCGTGGGGTGGCCCTGAAAGCCAGCGCCTTGCGTAGCGGAGAGAAGAACCATGCCCGCCTTCTGGGCGGCTGTCTGAATCGCAGTAACAAGAGAGGACTTGAGTTCGACGGTCATCAATAAGCTTCCTGGAGTCGAGATCGTAGCACCATTTATTTTACGGGACCGGGCGGGGAGAGGTGGCGTTTACAATAGCGAAGTGCAGCCTGAAGCTAATTCACCCATCATTCTGGCCGAAAATCTCACCAAGGTTTACGGTAGCGGACGCATCAGCGTGCCAGCCGTGCGCGGCATCTCTCTGGCCGTTCAGCCGGGCGAGTTTGTGGCCATCGTGGGGCCGTCCGGCTCAGGCAAATCCACGCTCTTCTATCTGCTAGGCGGCTTGACCCGCGCCACCAGCGGGCGCGTGGTGATCGACGGCGTCGACTTTGCCACGCTAGACGACGCCCAGCGGACCCGCCTGCGCAAGCACCGGATAGGCTTTGTCTTTCAGCGCTTCAATCTCCTCCCCACGCTCTCTGCTATGGGCAATGTTGAGGTGGCCTACTCCATCAGTGGCCGTACGGAGCCGATGGACCGCGAGTATTTAGACCACCTGAGCGAGATTCTGGCCATCAAGGGCCGCCTCAAGCATCGGCCGTCGGAGCTGAGCGGCGGTGAGCAGCAGCGTGTCGCCATCGCCCGTGCACTGATCACCCGGCCGGCGATTGTCCTGGCAGACGAGCCCACCGGCAATCTGGACACCAAGAACTCCGACGCCGTGCTGCATATGCTGTTGCGCTCCAATAAAGAACTGGGCCAGACCACGCTGATGATCACGCACAACCCTGAGGCCGCCGCTGTGGCCAGCCGCATTCTGCATATGCGCGACGGGGAGATCATGGAAGAAAAGCGCGGCACGCGCACTCTCGCGGATTTTGAAAACGCAACAGCTTCGCGCTGAAAGCATGGCAACTTCGCACCATGGTAGCTACGTGCTCCACTGCATCAGGTTTGGCCGCCGCGCGTAATTGACCCCTTTGCAGACTGTTGATAGACTGTAAATGCGGGGTGGAGCAGCCCGGTAGCTCGTTGGGCTCATAACCCAAAGGTCGTAGGTTCAAATCCTACCCCCGCAACCATTTACGGGACGATCCCAAAATTCGATCCCAACGAAAACCGGGCGCCGACGCGCCCGGTTCATCTATTTGGGCTGTCCTTACTTCAGCGAACGCCGGATCAGAATCTCCCGGATCACCATCCTATTTGCTGTTCGCTGGTTCTCCATCGAGGATTGCCCGTACTTCAATGTCATTGAAATATCCGCCTGGCGCATGACAGCCTTCTGGACCTCGAGTGGAGCCTTTTACTCGCCCAGGAAGGTTCGATTCGTGTGACGGAAGGTGTGCCAACCCTGATGTGCTCCGCAGCTGGTTCCCGAACATTCTAACGATTGCAAACAAGTCGGGAGACCCACTCGAGTCCCTTCGTAATTTGCCCCGTAAAGGCGATCATGACTACGAGAGCGAAGCTTTCTTTAGGAAGCTGCGGCTAATAGCGAACGAAAGAAACTTCTCTTCAGCCCCGGCTATTTACCCGCTCTGGATTCCACGCGTCTCACGCTTCTCCTTCGACCTCCTCCATTCGCTCACGCTCGCCGTTGATCTTCAAGATCAGCATTCACTTTAGGCATTGACTTCCTGTGCGAAGGACTACCCCTAGAGCGGGTACTTATCTTCCGGCACGGCTGATTCGCGGTGCGGGCCCGGTTGTTATGACTGTGTTCGCTCTAACGTAACTATCCTTGTCTCTCGGCGCAGCCTGCCATGGATTCCGGCTGGCCGATGAAGTATGACTGATCGATCCTTAGGACTTCATGTTTGCGTGCAGTCGAATGCTGACATTTTGCAGTTGTCACTGAAATGCTGACTATGCGGGTGGGAACGGCGGTACAGCAGGTTGATTGGTCGGATTCATGCCCGGGCACTCCAAGAGCATTAGCCTCATATTCTTTTCAAACAAATAGATTTACTTTAGTTTTCCTCTACTCAAACGCAGGCATTTTTACAGTGAAAAATTCTCGATGATACAGAGAATTCCCCGGAAATTCCCCTAGTAAGGCGACGGCATTCCTCCTGTAAACTCGCAGAGATTTAATCCCTTGATGCCCTGGACGCAGAATAGAGCGGGTGGGAGCTACGAGGAAACTGATTCTGAAGGTGATTTTTTGGGGAGGAGCCTTTAAGGCGCGACTATGAACATCAAGAAGAAAACACATTCACTTCTATCCAGTACGACTGCGGAGGTCCGTTTGCATGCTCACAACACGAATAGCCCTACGTTATCCGATCTCAACGCTTCGATAGGCACCTCTGCGCTCTCGTCCGCGAGAGCCCTATGGCACAAAGCAAAATCAGTGGGAACACTTTTAGTGATCCTGGCCATGGCCGTCGCAATTGGATTCGGAAGTATTTCATTAGAGGCGCAGACGGTGACCGGTACCATCT
>DAIDGZ010000078.1 GCA_027452125.1 Acidobacteriaceae bacterium
TTTCTCCCGTCGCGAGACTGGCCCATGCTGAAAATTAGCGACTGGGGGAACCTAATCCGCCGCCACCAACCTCCGCTGCAACTCCTCGAGCGTGTGTCCCTTGGTCTCCGGATAGAAGAAGAGCACTACAACGAACTGCACCACGGTCATCACGGCGAAAAAGACGAACGGTGTGGCCGTGCTCATGTAGTGCACAACGACCGGGAACTCCAGCGCGATGGTGGCATTCATGATCCAGTGGCTGGCGCTGCCGATGCCCTGGCCCTTGGAGCGGACGTGGGTGGGGAAGACCTCGCCGATGTAGACCCAGATGACCGCGCCCTGGGAGATGGAAAAGAAGGCAATGTAGGTGATGAGCAGCCAGAGCAGCGCGCCGGGATGGGAGTTGGTGTGGAAGAGCCAGGCGACGCCGGCAAGGCAGGTGGAGCAGCCGGCGGCGCCGATGAGCAGCAGGGTCTTGCGGCCGGCCTTGTCAATGAGCGCCATGCCGAGGATGGTGGCCAGGAAGTTGGTGGCGCCGATGGCGATGGCCTGCTGGTAGGCGGAGATCTGGCTGAAGCCGGCGGCGGCGAAGATGTTGTTGAGGTAGTAGAGGATGGCATTGATGCCGGCGAGCTGGTTGAAGGCGCCGATGGTGATGGCGAGGAAGAGCGGGTAGCGGTATTTCCAGCGGAAGACCGGCTCGTGAGCGGAGGAGTGCTCCTCGCCGAGTGCGGCGCGGATGTCGGCGAGCTCGGCCTCGGGGTTGGGGTCACCCATCTGGCGGAGGACGTCGAGGGCCTCGTCATTGTGGTTGCGGGCGGCCAGCCAGCGCGGGCTGCGAGGAATGCCGAAGAGCAGGACGAGGAAGGCGAGGGCGGGGAAGGCGGCGACGCCGACCTGCCAGCGCCACTCTGTTGCGCCCAGGTTGAGCAGGCGGATGGCGTAGTTGGAGGTGTAGGCCACCATGATGCCGAAGACGATATTGAACTGGAAGGTGCTGACGAGGCGGCCGCGCCACTTGGCCGGTGCCAGCTCGGCGATGTAGACGGGGCCGAGGACGGAGGAGGCGCCGATACCGAGTCCGCCGATGAAGCGGAAGACCATGAAGGAGTCCCAGTTCCAGGCTAGGCCGCAGCCGATGGCGGAGGCGAGGTAGAGGATGGCGGTGATGCGGAGGGTCTCGCGGCCACCCAGCTTCTGGCCCACCACGCCGCCGCCGAGCGCGCCGATCACGGTGCCAACCAGGCCGATGGCGACGGTGAGGCCCTTCTCCTGGGGGCTGAGGTGATAGAGGCTGACGAGGGCATCGATGGCTCCGGCGATGACGACGGTGTCAAAGCCAAAGAGGAGGCCGCCGAGAGCGCCGGTGAGCGTGGCCTTGGTGAGATTCGCGTTGGGTCGCATAGAGATCCTGGATGGGGCCGGGATGAGAAACGTTACCATCCTACAGACTGGCGGTATCGGCGGCCAAGCGGGAAATGGGCGCGGGGCTGAGAGCCCTGCAAAGGCAACCTGTGCGCAGAAGCAAGGTAAACAGGACTGCGCATATTTTTTCGGGCGGGGAGTGACGAAAGTCGCTGTTGAGCGAGAAAGAGAAGCCTAGCCTCGGAGGTACAGGAGGTTGTTTCTCATGATTACATCTGAATCCACACTGCGTTCGGTTGCGCTGGAGCAGCCCGCGACGATCCGCATTTTTGAGCGTTATCACCTGGACTACTGCTGCGGCGGCGCGCGGCCGCTGGGCGAGGTGTGCAAGGAGAAGGGCCTGGCGACCGATGCCGTGATTGCCGCCCTGGAAGCAGCGGTGAAGGGCGAGGGCGAGACGCGGGATTTCAGCGAGGCGACGCTGGCGGAGCTGATCCGGCACATTGTGGATACGCACCACGCGTATGTGCGCGCCGAGTTGCAGCGGCTGCAGCCGATGGCCGAGCGGGTAGCGATGAAGCACGGACCACGGCATCCAGAGGCGATTACGGTGGAGCAGCATCTGGCGCAACTGGGCGAGGAGCTGGTCTTCCATCTGCACAAGGAAGAGAAGATTTTGTTTCCCTATATTGCCGCGCTGGAGAAGAGCCGCACGGAGCATGGCGCGACACCGAGTTCCTGCTTTGGTTCCGTGGAGAGCCCGGTGCGGGCGATGATGAACGAGCACGAAGAGGCCGGAGCGCTGCTGGAGCGGATGCGGCAGGAGACGCAGGGCTTTACGCCGCCGCCGGGAGCCTGCCCGACGTATGTAGGGCTTTACCACGGGCTGGAGGCCTTTGAGCGCGACCTGCACCGGCACGTGCACCTGGAGAACAACCTGCTGTTTCCGCGGGCGATCGCGCTGGAGAAAGAGGCGCTGGTGGCGTAACTCGTCATCGAGCGGCCAAGGAGATCTCCGGGCTTCAATGGCGAAGCCCGGGGAGCTGCTCTGCTGGAAGTTGTTCCTATGGCTGCGGGTTAAAGGCAAGCGGTGTGCGGAGTCTACCATGGAAGCAGAGCCGTGTGCGGTGTTGCGCCGTGCGCGGTGAATTCCAGGAGAGGACATTTCTACCGCTGTGATACGCTTCCCCCTACACTCCCCTGTCCGTTTTCAAAGGTTTATCTGCAACTGGAGCCGAGCGGCGATGGTCGTTGCTGGGCTGGCGCTGCTGGCTGCGGCCTTGCCGTGTATGGCAGAGGGCAAGAAGCCGCAGAAGGCTCCGGAGGCCGCGCCGGACGTGCTGGTGCTGAGCAATGGCGATACCTTGCACGGCACGCTGGTGAGCGCAATGCACGGCACGGTGAAGTTTCACAGCGCTGTGCTGGGAGATGTGTCACTGCCCTGGAGCAAGGTGAAGGAACTGCGCACGGCGGATTCCTTTGCCGTGGTGGACAGGAAGGACAAGCTGCTGAACGCGCAGAAGTTGGCGCAGATTCCGGCGGGGCCGCTGGAGGTGACCAACCAGACGCTGACGCTGCATCCGGCAAGCGGCACCGCACCGGCGCCGATTCCTGTGAAGCAGGCGGCCTATGTGTTGAGCCAAAAGACGGTGACGGAGATGATGCAGCATAAGCAGGGATTTCTGACCGGCTGGAGCGGAACGGCCACGGGGGGAGCCTCGCTGGTGACGGCTACGCAGAACCAGTACACGGTGTCGGGCGGCGTGAGCCTGGCACGGGTGTCGCCAGGGGTAAGCTGGCTTGAGCCGCGCAATCGTACGACGCTGGATTTCAACGGCTCGTATGGCAAGATTACCCAGCCGGGCTACTTTGACAACGGCACCTATGTTGCGGAGACGGTGACCAAGACGGCGATCTACCATGCGGACGCGGAGCGCGATGAGTATGTTTCGCCGCGCTTTTTTGCGCTGGCGCAGACGGCTTTTGATCACAACTTTGGCCAGGACCTGGCGCTGCAGCAGATCTATGGCGGTGGCATGGGCTGGACGGCTTTCAAGAGCCACAGGCAGGAGATGGACCTGAAGGCCACGGCGCAGTATGAAAAGCAGGAGTTCATCTCCGGCTCGTCCAATACGAATCAGAACCTGTTTGGTTCAACCTATGCCGTGAACTATGCGCTGAATCTGAAGCTGCTGACGTATACGCAGGGCCTCTCGTATATCCCGGCGTACACGCAGCCGTCGGCTTACTCGGCGACGGAGACGAATACGGTGGCCTTTCCGGCATACAAGCGGCTGAGCTTCAGCGTGGGGACGACAGACAGCTACCTGAATAATCCGCCGGAGTCGGTGCCGCCCACCAAGCGGAACTCCTTCCAGTTCACGATGGGCTTGAACTACGCCTTCAAGCTGGGTAACTAAAGCGAACCGGCTGGAATCGTGCCAGTTCCCAAATTGGTGATTTCCCACAGCGGGCACAAGCCTCTGGGGGGAGTGGCTTTGCGACGTAGCGCCACTTGTGGAGCGCCCTTGGGGGGCCGTTAGAGAGAGTGTGCCTGAGCGCTCTCTCAGCCCCGACCTGGTGGCGTGCGCACGGCGGCTGCCGTGGCTGCGGCGGCTTGGCGTGCAACTGGCCCGTGTGCTACTGGCGCTGCTGGTGGGCGGCCTGCTGGGCACGGCGCTGGTGCGCATGGCGCCGGGCTACGGCGTCGATCAGGAGGAACTGGACAGCCGGCTGAGTGCGGAGAGTCTTGCGGCGCTGCGGCAGGCGCACGCGGGAGATGGGGGAATTGCGCGCTCCTATCTACATGCGCTGGTGTGCATGGCGCATGGGGACCTGGGCGTTTCGCAGAGCCTGCATATGCCGGTGCGTGCGCTGCTGGCGGAGCGATTTCCTGAGACATTGAAGACGATCGGCCAGGGGCTGGCCGTGGGCTGGCTGGGCGGGTTGAGCCTGGCGCTGCTTGCGGTGCTACGGCGCGCCGGGCCGGTGGATGTGGCGGCTTCGCTGCTGGCGAGTGCGCTGCTGTGCGTGCCTGCGGCGGTGATGGCGCTGCTGTTTGTGATGGCGCAGGCGCCGGGACGGCTGGCGGTGGGGCTGATCGTCTTTCCAAAGATCTTTCATTATGCGAAGAACCTGCTGGCACGGAGCGCGGAGCTACCGCATGTGCTGACGGCGCGGGCCAAGGGCGCAGGCGCGGCGCGGGTGCTGTTGCGGCATGTGCTGCCGGTGGCCGCTCCGCAACTGCTTGCGCTGGCAGGGGTGAGCGTGAGCCTGGCCTTTGCGGCGGCGATTCCGGTGGAAGCGCTGTGCGACCTGCCGGGGATTGGCCAGCTTGCATGGCAGGCCGCGATGGGCCGTGACCTGACGCTGCTGGTCGATCTAACGATGCTGGTGACCGTGGTGACCCTGTTGGCGAATGGCGCCGCGGGGCTGGCACAGCCAATGCGCGGAGGCGTGCGGTGAAGACGGCGCGGATGGCGGCGATAGCCTTTCTGGTGGCGTTAGCGATGGCGTGCCTGCTGACGCGCTGGATTGCGCGTGCCTCCTATGCGCAGCAGTTTAGAGACACGCCGGATGCGGCGCCGAGCAGCCAGCACTGGCTGGGGACAGATGACCTGGGGCGCGATCGTTTTGCGCGCCTGGTGTATGGGACGCAGGTGTCGTTGCTGTTGGCGCCGGCGGCGGCGCTGGCGGCTACGCTGCTGGCCGCGGTGATTGGCGGCGCGGCGGGCTTTGTTGGCGGCTGGCTGGAGAGCGGCGTGATGACGGCAACGGATCTGTTCCTCTCTTTGCCATGGCTGTTTCTGCTGATCACGGTGCGCGCCTTTCTGCCGCTGAATGTGTCGCCGGAGGCCTCGGCGGCGATTACTTTTGGCCTGCTGGGCTGCCTGGGGTGGTCGGCGGCAGCGCGGGTGATCTGCGCGGATGCGAAGATGCTGCGCAACTCGGAGATGGTGCTGCTGGCGCGGGCGCTGGGCTGCGGTGGAGTGCGATTGTTTTGGCGGCATCTGGCACCGAATCTGCGGCCGGTGCTGCTGGCGCAGTTCTGGATCTCGATTCCGGTGTTCATCCTCACCGAGGCCAACCTGGGCATACTTGGGCTGGGCGTGGCGGAGCCGCTGCCTTCGTGGGGCGGGCTGCTGCGGGAGTTGGAGGGCTGCACGCTCTTCAGCGCGCAACCGTGGATGTTTGCGCCGCTTCTCTTGCTGGTGGCTACGGTGAGCAGCTTTCATCTGGCACTGCCGCAAAAGGAGGGATGGGCGTGAAGCGCAACGGCTATGGCGTACTGTGCGGATTCTGCCTGGTGCTGGCGACATGCAGCGGATGGGCGAGTGAATTGCGCTTCTGCCTG
>DAIDGZ010000079.1 GCA_027452125.1 Acidobacteriaceae bacterium
CGCATCATGTTCCCGCGCATCGCCTGGTTGGCCATGCTCTCGGTCAGGAACTGCGGCCGTTTCCGCCCCTCGGCGCCCATCTGCACCACCACGCCCCACAGCCGCACCATCTTCCCGTCCGATCGCCGGAAGCTGTACTGCGGCAGGCTGAACAGCATCTCGTCGCGCACCCCGTGGTCGCGCATCATGCGCAGCATGTGCCCGGCCACCGCCACGCCCGCCGCCGCCGAGGGCGTAAACCGGTCCAGAACATCCTGCGGCGCGCTGCCGCCCGTAGTGTGCAGGTTCACCTCGTACACCGCCAGTTGCCGCCCGCCCGCCGAGGCCTGTGTTGCCGCCACAATTCCCGTGCGCGACATCTCCTCCGGCTGCGCCAGCAGCGGCCCGTAGAGCTGCTCGTCATTGGCCCACTGGTCCACGCTGATCATCATGTAGGGCGCAATGGCCAGCGTATTGGCCAGCGGCGCCGCCGCCAGCAGTGCCGGATTCCGCCCCGCATAGTACGCCTGCGAGCCCACCACCAGGTCAAACTTCCCCGCCTCCGGCCCCGCCGCCGCCCGCATCGCGGCAAACACCGCATTGGCCCGTTGCCCGTACGCTGTGGGGTCTTCCATCGACTCGCCCTGGAACCCCGCATTCCATGTCTCGTTGCCCAGCTCCAGATGAATCGTATGGAAGGTCTGCGTCCACGGCGTCACCCGGCCTTCTTTGGCTCGCAGTGCGCCGCCCGGCGTGCCCGTCCCCCCGGCCAGGTACTCCACCAGTTCCCGCGCCTCGCCCATGCTGGTCGCCGTCGGAAGCACGATCCACGGGTCGGCGCTCACCTGCTGGCAAAGATCCAGAAACTCCGGTATCCCCACTGGCTCGTCTTCCACACGGTCATACCAGGTGCGATATCCCGAGCGCTGCCGCGCCTCCGGCGGTTGCAGCAGGTTGTCCACCGTGCTGCCCAGTCCGGCATAGCTCTCCATCATCCGCAGCACGCCCGGATGCAGCTCTTCCAGCGACTGCACCACCTCGTCGCGGAAGGCCGTCTTGTTCGCCGGGTCGCCGTCGATCGGCTCCAGCCCCACATCGTCCAGCAGCAGCGCTCCGCCCTCCACGTAGAACCCGGCCTTGACCGATGCCGGCGGCAGATTCACCTCGTTCACCGGAAAGTCCTCGTGGTACTCCGCCCAGTTCCGCGTCAGCGCCACATCCTTGTCCAGGTAGCTGTGCACCCCCGGCGCCAGCCGCCCCACGTGCACATGCACGGTCATCTTTCCCGCAAGC
Organism: Acidobacteriaceae bacterium; assembly: GCA_027452125.1. GTDB lineage: Bacteria > Acidobacteriota > Terriglobia > Terriglobales > Acidobacteriaceae > Telmatobacter. The sequence goes on from DAIDGZ010000079.1 coordinate 1,273, forward strand.
CCCTTGGCCCTGAAGCTCAGCCGGTAGGTCCCATGCAGCCGCACAAAGGTCATCCCCGCCGTCGAATCAAAATAGGAGTTGATCTCCGCCGACTCGCCCGGCCCGCTTGCCCCCATGCGTAGCGCCTGGTGCCCCTGCGAGCCCGGCGCCAGGTCGTTCTGCTCTGCCCGCAGCTCACCGCCGCCATGCACCGTAGGCCACCACCCCGCCGTGGGGTCGCCGGGCAGATCCTTGGACACCGCCAGCCAGTCCCCTGCCCCTATCGCCGCACCGCTGCCCGCCAGCGCCAGTGTGTATCCGCCATTCGCCGGGCCGCTCGCCTGCACCGTGCCCTGCCGTCCCGCCGCCGCGCCCGCCAGCACCTCGTAGTGCGCGCCGTCCCAGAAGTCCTTGGGATACTGGATGCCCTGCCGCGTATCCACGCAGTGCGAGGGCCCGCCCTGCACACAGTGCAACACGCTGCGGTAGCTCATCGCCTCAAACCCCGGGTTGCGATACAGCAGGTTCTTCAGCATCTGTCCCGAGTCGTAGTAGTTCTGGTCGCCCAGGTTCACCCCCAGACGTGTCACCTGCGACAGCGCCACCTGGCTGGTGATGTGGAACTGCGTCACCCCGTCGCTTCCGCCGGCTGCCCCCTGCGCATGCCCACAGGAGGCAATCGCCACAGCCGACAGCAGAGACAATGCCGTCAGCGCCACGCGTACGGTTGGAGCAACAGGGTTCATCGGCAGGCATCCTTCCCGGCGCGCCCATCCAGCACAGCGCGCCTCGCAAACCACAGGGCCGGACCGAACCTTGATGCAATCCGTCTCGCCAGCCCCGGTCGTCTTTCCAGAATAGATGCGTTTTTCACCACCGATGCCGCCAGGTATCGCAATGGTCATGCCCCAAAAGCGCCACCGCTCTCTGCACGCATCGTTGCAGGCGCCCTTATTGCTGCTCGCCCGCCGCTCCCTTATACTTGGGGCACTCCGATGGCCTCTTCCCGATGCAGACAGGCGCTCCCCGCTTCACGCCGCCCCCTTCCGCGCAGGAGCGTGCAGCCATGATGCTCCGCGCCTCCTACCCCTGCACCGTCTCGCTCATCGTCATCTCCTTCAACACCCGCGACCTGCTGCGCCAGTGCCTCAATTCGCTCCTGGAGGAGTGCGCCCGCCTGCCCCACGGCCAGACCGCTGAGATTCTCGTCGTAGACAACGCCTCGCGCGACGGCTCCGTCGACATGGTCGAGCAGGAGTTCGCCGCCGCCGCCGTGCCCGTCCGTCTCATCCGCAGCCAGGTCAACCTCGGCTTCGGCGTAGCCAACAATCGCGCCCTCGAGGTCGCCCAGGGCCGCTATCCCGTCCTCATCAACTCTGACGCCTTCTTTCATCCCGGCGCGCTCGCCCGCGCCATCCGCCACATGGAGCAGGACCCCGCCGCGGGCATCGGCGGCGCCCGCCTCGTCGGCCCCAGCGGCGCGTGGCAGCCCTCCGCCCGCGCCTTTCACACCCTCTGGATCGACTCCCTGGTCATCACCGGCCTTGCCACCCGCTTTCCCCGCTCCCGCATCTTCGGCGCGCCCGACCGCACCTGGGCCGACCCATCGCAACCGGCCAGCGTCGACTGGGTTCCCGGCGCCTTCTCCATCCTGCGCCGCGAAGCCCTCCAGCGCGCCGGCCTCTTCGATCCCGCCTTCTTCCTCTATTACGAAGAGGTAGATCTCTGCCGCCGCGTCAAAGCCGCCGGCTTCCACGTCATGTACTGGCCAGACGTCGTGGTCACCCACATCGGCGGTGAGTCCAGCCGCCAACTCGTCTCCCTCGCCTACTCCAAAAGCGCCGCCCAGGTCGTCCTCTGGCGTATGCGCTCCACCCTGCTCTACTACCGCAAGCACTTCGGCGGCAGCGCCCTCTTTGCCCTCTGGCTGGAGGAGGCCATCTACCATCTCCGCCGCCTGCGCAACGCCCGCAGCAGCAATCCCGCCCGCCGCGAGCGCGCCCAGGAGGCAACGCTGCTCCTCCAACTGCTCCGCCAGGCCTGGCAGGAAACCCGCGGCGGTCGCGTCAGCCCGCCCGTCCCCTGGTAAGGAGCCGCATGCGCACCCCCGATCCCACATCAACCACACCGCTGCGGAGAGCCCGCAATGTTTGAGAACATCCGCGAAGATTTTCAGGCGCATGGCCGCGACTGCACCAGCCGCGGCTTCTGGACCATGCTCGTCTACCGCTTCGGCCGCTGGCGCTATGGCATCCGCTGGCGTCCTCTGCGCATGCCCTTTTCCTTCCTCTACAAGGCGCTCAAGCTCCTCATGGAGATCCTCACCGGCATCGAGCTGCCCTGCGAAACCGTGCTCGGCCGCCGCTTCATCATCGACCACTTCAGCGGCATCATCATCAGCGGCGACGCCGTCTTCGGCGACGACTGCCGGGTCCGCAACGGCGTCACCGTCGGCCTCCGCCACACCCAGCACCGCGGCTCGCCGGTCATCGGCAACCGCGTCGATATCGGCGCCGGCGCCAAGCTCCTCGGCCCCATCCGCATCGGCGACGACGTGCTCATCGGCGCCAACGCCGTCGTCATCACCGATGTCCCCGCCAACTCCATCGCCGTCGGCATCCCCGCGCGCATCCTGCCCCGCCGCGCCGGGCGTGGCCTCGCCGAACCCGGCCCCTCGGCCACGGATGCGCCATGAACGCCGCCCCGCGCAGTGACGTGGCCATCGTCACCATCGGCCGCAATGAGGGCGAGCGCCTCAAGCTCTGCCTGCGCGCCGCCCTGCCTCAGGCGCGCACCGTGGTCTATGTGGACTCCGGCTCCACCGACGGCAGCGCCGCCTTCGCCCGTTCTCTCGGCTGCATCGTCGTGGAACTCGACCCCGCCTACCCCTTCGGCCCCGCCCGCGCCCGCAATGAGGGCTTCACCGCCGCGCTCAACGCCGCGCCCGATCTCTGCTATGTGCAGTTCCTCGATGGCGACTGCGAACTCCAGCCCGGCTGGCTCGAACAGGGCGTCGCCACTCTCGAAGCCCGTCCTGACCTGGCCATCGTCTGCGGCAACGTCCGCGAAATCCACCCCGAGGCCTCCGTATACAACAAGCTCTGTGATCTGGAATGGCAGAAAGAGCCCGGCGAGGTCGCTGCCTGTGCCGGCCGCTTCCTCGTGCGCCCCGCCGCCTTCACCGCTGCCGGCGGCTTCCGCTCCGACGTCATCGCTGCCGAAGATGACGAGTTCTGCATCCGCCTGCGCCGCGCCGGTTTCAGGATTGTGCAGATCGATGCCGAGATGGCCCGCCACGACGCTGCCATCCTCCGCTTCAGCCAGTGGTGGCTGCGCGCCCGCCGCTCCGGGCTCGCCTATGCCCAGGTCGCCGCGCTCTACGCCGGAAGCCGGGAGCGCATCTTCGTCCGCGACTGCATGCGCATCTGGTTCTGGGCGCTGCTCATGCCCCTCGCCGCGCTGGCCCTGGCCCCGCTCACCCGCGGCCTCTCGCTCGCCGCGCTGCTCGCCGCCTATGCCCTGCTCGACTGGAAGATTTATCAATACGGCCGCCGCCGTGGCTGGTCTCCGCGCGATGCCCGCATCTACGCCTGGTTCACCACACTCTCCAAGTTCCCCGGCCTCCACGGCATGCTCATCTACTACGCCCAGCGCCTCACCGGCGCCCGCCCCAGAATCGCAAAATACTACGAATACAAATAGGCGCCCCTAACTCCGCCAACCCCGCTAACCTGCTAACTCCGCTAACTTGCTAACTTGCTAACTCGCTAACTCGCTACCCCAAAAACTCCGCCAGCGGCTCCGCGATCCCGCGCCTCACCATCTCCGCCCGTGCGCTCGTCGGCTGCCACCCCAGCTCCGTCTTCGCCGCCGTGCAATCGAACACTGCCCGCTGCGTCCGGCTCTCCCAGTCGCGATACGAGGGCATGCGCCGCTCCGCATGCCGCACCGCCATCTTCACTACCCACTTCAGCATGTCCTTGGCGTAGAAGCTGGCAATCGGCGTCGCATGGCGCTGCACCCGCATCGCCCCCGCGCGGTCCAGCTCGTCCAGATACTCCTGCGCGCTCAGGCATGGGTCTGCCACCAGGTTGAACGAGCGCCCCTCGATCCCCGGCGCATCCATCGCTGCAATAATCCCGCGGGCTACATCCTCCACCAGCACTAGCGGCAGCTTGTTCACGCCCTCGCCCCACACCTGGCACACCGCATCGTGCCACCACATGCCCACGCCCCAGTGGAACGGGCTTCCTCCGCGCCCAATCACGATCCCCGGACGCACAATCACCAGTGGCAGCCCCTGTGCCTGCTGCATGCCGCGCAGCATCTCCTCTGACGCCGCCTTGGCCCGCGCATACAGGTTGCGCTGCCCGATCCGCGGATCCAGCGGCGTGGCCTCGGTAATCGTCCCCGCATGCCGCCCCGCATAGTACGAGTCAATCGTGCCCGTGTACACAAAACGCTTTACGCCCGCGGCCAGCGCGCACTCCGCCACCTGCCGCGTCGCGTCGATCTCGTAATGCTGATAGTCGGCCCACGTCTTCACATTCGACCGCGCCAGATGCGCCACGCACTCCACGCCCTCCATGGCCCGGGCCAGATCATCGCGGCTCAGCAGGTCGCCGCTCACGCACTCCACCTGCGCGCGCAGTTCCTCCGGCAATCCCGCTACGCTGCGCCCCAGCAGCCGCACGCCGCGCCCCTCGGCTGCCAGTTGCCGCACCAGCTCGCGGCCAATAAAGCCCGTCCCCCCCAGCACCAGTGTCTTCGCCGGCGGCAGCGGATGCGGCGCCGCCGCCACCGCGCGCGGCGCATCCTCCCGCAGCCCCGCCAGCGAGCCAATCGCCTCGCATATGCCGATCACCCGCGCGCCCAGCGCTCCGCTCACCCGCTCGTCCATCTGGTCTGGTGCGTAGAAGCCGTCCATCGCCCGCGCAATGCTGGCCCCATAGGGCGTTCCTCGCTTCTCCACCTTCAGCTTCGACAGGATGTACCTGCGCAACGTCTCCCGCCCCTGCCGTTGCAGTTCCCGCGCGTGGTGCGCCACCATCGCCCGGTTCTCAAAGTCAGGATCGGCCGGCCGATGCTGGTGCAGCACGTAGGTATTCCGTTCAATATCCGCCGTGGCCGCGCCCAGTTGCCCGCGCACATGCACGCTGTACTCGCCAAAGCCCGGCACAAAGCTGGCGCGCATCTCCACCGCCGCGTGGCCCACCGCCGCCTGCACCTGCCAGCGCCGGTAGAAGCTCCGCCCCGTCGGCAGCACCATCGCGTTGCCCGCGCGCACCTCCAGCGCCTCTGGTTCGCCCACCAGGTCCAGCATGTGCGCCGCCAGGTGCGAGCCAATCTCCAGCATGATGTTGCGCGGCTCGCGCAGCATCCAGATGGTGAAGGGGCCAAACACCGACTGCGGCAGAAACCGGTTCCACGTGATCGTTACATGATCGATGCGTCCCAGAAGACCCGCGCGCACATCCCGCCGCAGCCGCTCATACGGCTCCGCAAACAGAAAGTTGTGTCCCACGCCCAGCCGCACGCCGCGTTCCTGCGCCAGTTGCACCAGCGCATCGCAATCCTCCGCGCGGTCGCACATCGGCTTCTCCAGCAGCACGTCCAAGCCGGCTTCCATCGCCGTCCGCGCCACCGCAAAGTGCCGGTCCGGCGGCGCCAGCACGTGCACCGCGTCCAGCCGCTCGGCGTCCAGCATCTCTTCCAGCCGGCCATAGGCCCGCGGCACGCCAAACTGCGCCGCCAGCGCCTCCGCGCGGCTGCGCAGCGGATCGCACACCGCCGCCAGTTCCACCCCCGCCACGGATGCCATGCACTTCGCATGCCACTCCGCAATGTAGCCCGCGCCCACCAGCGCCACGCGCCGCGGAGCGCTCGCGCGGCCCTTCCTGCTCTGCAACAGATGCGCTGCGCCGGTCATCGGCTCCCCTTGTCTGCGATCCCCGCCCGCCCCCTGCCTGCTACGCCGCGCATAGGCTCGCGCCTGCGCGTCAGCGCACAACCGCGCGTTCCGCTTGTCCTGTTCGTGGATATCTTCGAAGCGCTCCAGCCGGATTCTGGGATCATCGCACTCATTCTACGGGTACGGCGTTCCGCGCAGAACAGTAAAACTCCGCCCGGCAGCCAGAAGGTTATCGGTCAGCCTCGCTCAGCGGCTCAAACCGCTTCGCCTGCTCGTCATATTGCTCAATGCGCCCCGTCAGAATGTCGTAATACCACCCGTGCACCCGCAGCCGCCCTTCCGCCACCGCGTTGGCCACGCTGGGCTGCGCATGCAGGTTCATGAGTTGTGCCACCACGTTGCCCCGGATCAGCGAGCCCAGTTCAGCGCTCTCTCCGTCTAAGGGATTCAGCGGCTGCCGGTACTCAAACGCCGCCTCCACATGCTCCAGCCAGCGCCGCGCCTTGGGCAGATTTTCCAGCCCACTGCGCAGCAGCGCCGCTTTCATCGCCCCGCAGTCCGAGTGCCCGCACACAATCGCATGCGGCACCCTCAGCACCTCCACCGCATACTCGATGGTCGCCGACACCCCGTCCACGTCGCTGCTCGTCACCGGCACCACGTTGCCCGCGTTGCGCGTGATAAACAGATCCCCCGGCCCCGTCTCCAGAATCTGGTCCGGCACAATCCGCGAGTCAGAACACGTAATCACCAGCCAGCGCGGCGCCTGCGTATCCGCCAGCAGCTTGTAGAGCCCCTTGCGCTCCGGGAAGATGTCCCGCAGAAAATGCTTGTGCCCGTCAATCAGTCGTTGCATGTCGGTCCCCCCGTCCTGCGGGAAGTGGATGCCGGTGCTACGCGCCCCGTGCCTGTTCCCTGCGTGCGCGTCCCGGCCGTTTGCCCAGAACAAAGCCAATCAATCCCGCCAGCTCGCAGTGCGCTTCCACCGGGTGCCGCAGGTTCAGCTCCTCGCGAATCTCATAGCGATTCCGCCGTCCCTCCCGTTCAATCACCAGGTAACCCGCCGCCGCCAGATCGTCGATGATCCGCTGCACCGCCCGCTCCGTGATCCCCACCTGGTCGGCAAGGTCGCGCATCCGCGCCTCAGGATTCGCCGCAATGCACAACAGCACGTGCGAGTGGTTGGTCAGAAACGTCCACGTAGACCCGCTCACCGGCCTTTTTTCAGTCGTCACGGACATACGACTTGCAATATACGACACAAATGTCATATATTTCCTTTCGTGAGTTTGTGAATCATTCTAGCACCCAGAAAGGATGCCCTGATGTCTACCCTCCTCGACGCCCCCGCCTCCTCGACGCACCCCTCTTCCTCCTCCGCGATCCGCATCCCCATCGCCGTCGCCCACGGAGACGGCATCGGCCCGGAGATCATGCGCGCCACCCTCAGCATCCTCGACGCCGCCGGCGCTCCCCTCCACTATCAGCCCATCGAACTCGGCGAGGCCGTCTACAAGCGCGGCATCACCGCCGGCATCGAGCCCGCCGCCTGGGACGTCGTCCGCAACAACCGCGTGCTGCTCAAGGCCCCCATCACCACCCCGCAGGGCGGCGGCTACAAGTCGCTCAACGTCACCCTGCGCAAGACCCTCGGCCTCTACGCCAACGTCCGCCCCGCCGTCGCCTACGCCCCCTTCGTCCCCACCCGGCACCCCAAAATGAACGTGCTCATCGTCCGCGAAAATGAAGAGGACCTCTACGGCGGCATCGAGCATCGCCAGACCGACGAGGTCGTGCAGTGCCTCAAGCTCATCACCCGCCCCGGCTCCGAGCGCATCATCCGCCACGCCTTCGAGTACGCCCGGCTCAATGGCCGCAAAAAAGTCACCTGCATGAGCAAGGACAACATCATGAAGAAGACCGACGGCCTCTTCCACCAGGTCTTCAATGAGATTGCCGCCGAGTACCCTGAGATCGAGAGCGATCACCTCATCATCGATATCGGCGCCGCGCGCCTCGCCGACTCGCCCGAGATCTTCGACGTCATCGTCACCCTCAACCTCTACGGCGATATCATCTCCGACATCGCCGCGCAGGTGGCCGGTTCCGTCGGCCTCGCCCCCTCCGCCAACATCGGCCAGCACGCCGCCATGTTCGAAGCCATCCACGGCTCCGCGCCGCAGATCGCCGGCCAGGACATCGCCAACCCCTCCGGCCTCCTCCTCTCCGCCGTCATGATGCTCCTCCACCTCGGCCAGAACCAGGTCGCGCAGACCATCCACAACGCCTGGCTGCGCACCCTCGAGGACGGCGTCCACACCGCCGACATCTACAACCCGGCCATCAGCACCCGCAAGGTCGGCACCCAGGAGTTTGCTCAGGCGGTCATCCAGCGTCTCGGTCGCGAGCCCAACCAGCTCGCCCCCGTCCGCTACGCCGGCAAGCCCGCCGCCGCTCCCGCCCACATCGAGTACACCCGCCGCGAGCCCGCCATCAAGGAACTCGTCGGCGTCGATGTCTTCCTCGACTGGAAGGGCCTGAACCCCGACGAGCTGGGTGAGGCGCTGCGTCAGGCCGGCACGCCCCAACTGCCGCTCAGCATGATCACCAACCGCGGCGTCAAGGTGTGGCCCCACGGCCTGCCGGAAACCTTCTGCACCGACCACTGGCGCTGCCGCTTCCAGGCGCCCGGCAACGCCACCGTCACACCCGCCCACATCCTGGCGCTGCTCGCCCAGGTGCACGCTCAGGGCTTCGACTTCATCAAGACCGAGCACCTCTACCACTTCGACGGAGCCCCCGGCTACTCCCTCGGCCAGGGCCAGTAAACCCCTCACACGAGGTCTGCTACCATGACGCGAAGAGCGGCACGGCAGCAGGCCTCGCGCCTCCTGTCCCGCTCAGGAGGATTGCGTGAAGCTCATCATCCGCGCCTGCATCTGCGCCGCCTTGTTCACCGCCATCATGCTTCCCGCGCAGTCCGTCAACACCATTGACCCCGCCCTGCGCAGCCGCATTGACCGCATCGCCGCCCAGGTCCTTCAGCAGTCCGGCGTCCCCTCCGCCTCCCTCGCCATCGTCCAGCACGGCAAGCTCGTCTACACCCAGGCCTACGGCCGCGCCCGCCTCCAGCCGCCCATGCCCGCCACCCCGCAGATGCGCTACTCCATCGGCTCCATCTCCAAGCAGTTCACCGCCGCCGCCATCCTCCTCCTCCAGCAGCAGGGCAAGCTCTCCCTCGACGATCCCGTCGGCAAATACGTCCCCGGCCTCACCGGCGGCGACAAAGTCACCATCCGCCAGATCCTCTCCCACACCTCCGGCTATCAGGACTACTGGCCCGAAGACTACGTCATGACGCCCATGCTCAAGCCCGTCACCGCGCAGTACATCCTCGACACCTGGGCCAAAAAGCCCCTCGACTTCCCCCCCGGCGCCCAATGGCAGTACTCCAACACCAACTACGTCATCGCCGGCCGCATCGTGGAGAAGGTCGCCGGCGAGCCGCTCTTCCGCTTCATCACCACCCACATCTTCCGTCCCCTCGGCATGCACTCCGTCTGGAACTCCGATCAGGATGCGCTCACCCACGCCGACCCCACCGCCTACTACCGCCACGCCCTCGGCCCGCTGCGCCCCGCCCCGCAGGAGGGCCGCGGCTGGATGTTCGCCGCCGGCGAGCTGGCCATGACCGCCCACGACCTCGCCCTCTGGGACGAGAGCCTCTTGTCCCGCTCGCTCCTCTCCCCCGCCAGTTACCGGCAGATGTTCACTGAGGTGAAGCTGAACGACGGCGCCGGCGCCCGCTACGGCCTCGGCGTCGAAGTCCTCGACCGCGACGGCCATCGCTCCATCGAGCACTCCGGCGAGGTCTCCGGCTTCGTCTCCGACAACGAGGTGCTCATCGACGATGGCGCCGCCGTGGCCGTCCTCACCAACCAGGACGCCGTCAGCGCCGCCTCCACCATCGCCCGCCTCGTCGCCCCCCTCGTCGCCGGCTACCCCCTCAGCCCCGCCGAGCAGCAGGCCCTCGACATCTACCGCGGCCTCCAGCACGGCGTCATCGACCGCACCCTCCTCTCGCCCAACCTCGACCATTACTTCACCCCCCAGGCCATCGCCGACTTCCAGTCCAGCCTCGCCCCGCTCGGCGAGCCGCTCACCTTCCGCCAGACCAACACCGAACTCCGCGGCGGCATGACCTTCCGCTCCTTCCAGATCGTCTATCCCAGCCAGCGCCTCACCCTCACCACCTACACCTACCCCGACGGAAAGCTCGAGCAATACCTCATCGCCCCATCCAATTAACCCGAGCACTTCCGTATCGCCCGTTGCCCCGGATCTCGATTGCGCGATCCGGAAGACTCGCCCCCTCCGGCATCTGCGCGCAGAAAAGAATGCCTTCTCATCCAACCTGCGCAGTTCGGACAGCTCCACCTCGCGCTTCGGAGTCTTCCGATAACTCTTGCGCCCCTCACTTAGTTTTCACTTATGCCAGATAGAAACCTGTTATCAATAGCCGCTCCTCACAACCATCAAGAGTTCTTACAGTCTTATTGAATAACTCCGATTTATGACGAATTCTTCACCTCAAAAGCTGCATTCCATACGGATTCCGCGCCGTAGAATCACATCCGTACGCGTGCTTTCCCTCAAAGGAGAATCAATGAAGTTAGTCACACTTCCTGGCGCAATCGCCCCGCTGATCGCCATGGGGCTTGCCTCTCTTGCATTCACTGGGTGCACTCAGGGCACCATGAGCAGTTCCCTCACAACCGGGGCCGCCGCTGGCAGCAACGCGGCAATGCTTGTCACTGTTGGCGATGCACCGCTGAACAATATTCTCTCGGCAAAGGTCACTGTCTCTGCCGTCACGCTCACGCCTTCAGGCGGTGGAAGCAGCGTAGCTCTGCTCTCCCATCCACACACCATCGAGTTATCCAATCTCGGCGCCATTCAGGAGCCGCTTGAGACAGACAACGTCGCCGCGGGAACCTACAGCGCCGTCAATATCGCAGTAAGTTCGGCTACGGTCACATACACTGACTCCACCGGCGCCGTCGTCACCGGCACCGCAACCGTCAGTTCGCCGAATGACACCATCACCCTCAGCCCCGCGATCACCGTCACCCAGGGCCAGGACATGCATCTGAGCCTCAACTTCAACCTCGCGCAGTCCTTCGATCTGACGGGATCGACCCTCACCTTCACACCCGCCATCACCTCCGCGGCGGCGTCCATTGAGAAGGAGAGCGAAGTCAACCGCGAGGTCGAGGTCACGGGATCGGTCGTCTCCATCAGCTCAACCTCCATCACCGTGCAGTCCGCCGCCACCGGCGTGCAGTCCACCTTCGCCATCAACTCGTCCACGCAGTTCTCCGCCAACACCTCGGCCAGCAGCATCAAGCCCGGCGCAATTGTCGCCGTGCACGGCGCCGTGCAAACCGACGGCTCCTTGCTCGCCACCATGATCGCCGCGGCCATGCATGGCGATGCTGTCGGCAGCATGCAGGGCGGCGGACGCGGCATCGTCAGCGCCGTTACCACCAACAGCAGCGGCCAGGTCACTGCCTTCACCTTCGTCCCCCGCGAGAGCTTCGGAGACATGTCCTCCACCGCCCAGCTCACCGTGACGCTCCCCTCCACAACCGTCTACGGAGTTAGTCAGGATGCCGTTCAGGCGGGCATTGCGGCAAACGCCTTCACCAATGCGGAGATCTTCCCCGGCCAGTCGGTGCAGGTCATTGGCGCCGCTGCCTCAGGCTCCATCACCGCGCAGGAGGTGGATCTTGCGGCGGAGAGCCTCTCGGGAACGCTGGCAGCAGCGCCGCAGGGTGCCGCGCCCACTTACCTCTTCACCCTCCAGTTGCCCACAGCTTCCTTCCTCACCACCTATGACTCGCTGACAAAGCTGAGCGCAACCACCCAAAGCCAGACCCAGTACAAAGACAACCTCACCGCAAGCGGCTTCGCCTCTCTCACCGCTGGCACAAACCTTGAAGTGCACGGCTATCTGTTGGTGAGCAGCTCGAAAAACTATTCCTTCACCGCCACGGATATCAACCAG
>DAIDGZ010000080.1 GCA_027452125.1 Acidobacteriaceae bacterium
TTCTCGCCCGTCTTCAGCAGCCGCGCCGACAGCACCCTGGCCTGCACGCCGCCCACAGCCACCACCGTCGTGGGCCGGAAGAACTTCATCCACTGAGCCGCCGGAGTATCCGCCGGCCAGAAGTACACGTGGATGTAGAGCGTATTGCCCTTGCGCGTGAAGTTGGTGTAGTTACCAAAGCTGATGGAAGCGCCCCCCTGCGTGCCATAGATAGCTTCGCCGTTGACCGAGAGCCAGCGCCCCATGGTTTCGAGCGTGGCCAACGATGCGGCGGGGACGGTGCCATCCGGCTCAGGACCAATGTTCAGCAGGAAGTTGCCGCCCTGCTGGCAGCAGACGGCCAGATCGTTCAGCAGAATACGCGGCGACTTCCACTCCTGATCCGCCCGCTGGTAGCCCCAGCCCAGGTTCATCGTCTCGCACGACTCCCATGCGCGCTTGGCTGCCTGAATCTTGTGCTCCGGTGTGGAGAAGTCCCCATCCAGCCCATTGCGATTGTTCACGATAATCTCCGGCTGCAGCGCAAAGACCATTCGGTTCATGCGGTCCGCCTCCCACTGCTCCGGCGTCATGGGCCAGTCCACGTCATACCAGAGGATGTCGATCTTGCCGTAGTTGGTCAGCAGTTCGCGAATGAGTCCATGCGTATACTCCACAAAGCGTTTGCGTGCTGCTTCATCGGTCTTGCAGATCGCGCCGTCCGGGTTGTGCCAGTCCATCAGCGAGTAGTAGAGCCCTACGCGCAACCCCTCGGCGCGCGCCGCCTCCACAAACTCGCGCACCATGTCGCGTCCCGCCTGCTTCATGCTGTTGTAGTCCGTCAGCTTCGTGTCCCACAGGCAAAAGCCCTCATGGTGCTTGGCCGTCAGCACCATGTACTTCTGTCCCGCGCGCCTGGCCAGCCGCGCCCATTCGCGCGCGCAGCCGGGTTTGGGGTTGAAGTGGTGCGACAGCTCTTCGTACTGCGGAATCGGAATACCCTCGGACTCCAGCACCCACTCCTGCTGGCCGATGATGCTGTAAAGGCCATAGTGGATGAACATGCCGAAGCGCGCCGCCTCCCACCAGGCCAGGCGGCGCGCCCGTGTCTCTTCCTGGTAGGGCAGCTTGCCGCGCTCTGTGGTCAGCGGGTTGGCGCCAGCCTCCTGGGCAAACACGGCGGGTGCGGCAGAGGCAAAGGCGCCTGCCGTGGCAAACTTCACAAAGCTGCGGCGCGAGAGGGCATCAAACGGCATACATTTCTCCTGGATGAAGGGGCATCGTAACAGAACGGCGGAGGACATGGGCAGCGCGTTGTGCGCCGCTGAACCGCTTGACAGCGCAAGCATGCCGCCCCGGATAATCGTGGCCATGCGAATGATGATGTTGTTGGCAATGGCAGTGTGCGCAGCCGGCGCGTGCGCGCAACAGGCCATGCAGTTGCCCGCTCCGCAGGCCGCCACACAGCCGGCTGAAGTCAGCTTCCGGTTTGTTTCCGACGGGCCGCAGGGTGCGGGATGGTCGCGGTCCAACGAGATTGCGCGTACCTACTTCCACGAGAACCTCACCGCACTCTTTGAGCGCACGCTCGCGCTCAGGGAAGATGTGCCCGCGCGCTCCACGCTGCGCTGGATCTTCACCGGTCCACATGCCGGCTTTACCGTCGAGTTGACCTCCACCAAAGTCCGCATATCGGAACGCTACTACGATTCCATGGGCCTCTATGACGGTGAGGGGAACTACCCGCAGAAGGCCACCATGGAGGTCGAGCGCCAGTTTATCGGCCATGCGCGCACCCTCACCGTGGTCGCCGGTTCGCATCTGGCCGTGAGCGTTCTCATCAATGGCAAGCAGGTGCTCGAAGCGCCGCTGCTCTTTGACGTGACGCGCCATCAGTTGATGTTTGCCGCGCCGCGCACCGTGCACGACGTCGTGGAAGGCGAACTGCTCAAGCCCCTGACCCAAAACGCCAGCGTGATCCTTGACCCGGCGAAAACCTATCAGACCATGCTCGGCTTTGGCGGCAGTCCCAGCATCCCCGCCTACGACGAGTTGAGCGCACAGGGCAAGCAGGAATACTGGCGCATGATCAAGCGCTACAACCTGTTGCTGCAGCGCGAGTACCCCATGGGCGAAGAACTCAAGCCCGACATGAGTAATCTGGCCGACGCAAGCCAGGCCACGCCGCACTACTACGGCGACAACTTTCCCAATAGCGAGGTCTCCAGCTTCAGCTACAACAAGCGCATCGTCGAGATGGGCGGCGATGTGATCTACGAGCTGTGGGCTCTGCCCAAATGGGCCACCGAGCCGTATCAGGGACCGAAGGTCGTCGATATCTGGAACAAGGAAGTGAAGCAGGTGGCGAATTCAGAGAAGTACGCGCAGATCATCGTCACCTACTGCAGGCTGGAAAAGGCGCGCACCGGCGTCGCTCCACTCATCGTGGGCATTGAGAACGAGGTGGATCAGCCTCCCTCGGTCTTCAGCGCCATGGCTCTCACCTTGCGCCGCGAGTTGGATAAAGCGGGCTTTACCCAGACAAAGATTCACATGGCCGACGCCGGGTTTATGCTCAACGGCATCCAGCGGGCCAGGGAACTGAGCAAGGATGCGGCGGCCTGGAAGGCGATCGACTACGCCGCCACACACGAGTACGACTTCCAGGAGTTTGCCGCCAATCCTGACATGTATGACGCGCGCATGCGAGAGATGCACGAGTCCACGGCAGACAAGCCCTTCCTTGCCACAGAGATCTGCTTCAACGATGCGCACTACCAGGAACTCTCGTACCACATCGCCTTTGCGGCCGCGCAACTCTACCACAAAAACCTTACCGAACTCGATGCCGAGGCGCTGATGTACTGCTGGACTCTGCTGGACGTTGAACAACCCAGCTTCGCCGGTTCGCGCGCGCTCATGATGCCGGATCGCACCAAAGGGTGGGTGCCTGTCCCCAGCAGCTTTCAGTTGCGCGTGATGGGCGCCTTCAGCCGTCACATCCTCAAGGGCATGAAGCGCATCGACGCTGCCAGCAGCGACCCGGATCTGTTGACCACTGCCTTTGCCGATGGCCAGAAGGAAACCCTGGTCATGGTGAATCGCGCGGCAACGGCTCGTGAAGTCACTGTGCAGGGCGCCGGTCACACCTGGGTCCAGATGGAGCGTACCGGCCTCGAAGAAGACAATGCGGACTCGACGGTGCCTGGGCAGATCACAGTGCAGCCGGGCGAGATTGTGGTGCTTTCCACGATCAAGGCGGAGTAGGGGAGGCTGCCGCCACGGCCTCTCCGAAGTAAAATCTTCTTGAATGAAAGAAATCATCCGCAAATGAAAATTATAATGGGATGCGTCGGGGTTGGCCCCGGGCGAGAGAGGTGTGTTGTGGGTTGGAAGCGGCTGGGCGTTACCTGCCTTGTGATGCTGGGCTGCGGGGGAGTGGTCTCCGCGCAGGTGACGATCGATCATCGTTGGTCCAATACGGATGCGGAGAGCCTGATCGGCCTGCCCATGGGCAGCCACAAGACCATCGTGGACAAGCAGGGTGATCTCAAGTGGTCGCAGTGGAGCCTGAAGCGGCGGCCCATGGACTCGCCCATTGGCTTCAGCGCCCAGATGGATGGCGAACTGGCCATCCAGGCATTCACCGGCGGAACGCAACTCAAGGTGAGTCATCAGGAGCTGTATCACGGACGCTATCCCTTCATCGTCTCCACGCTCAACGGCAATGGCCTGACGCTGGAGGAACTGGCCTTTTCCGCCGATCCTGAAGCAAAACCCGGCGAGATTCCCACCAGCGCCTCCGGGGCCAAAGGAGTCGATGTCGTCCGCCTGACCCTGCGCAATGACGGCGCGGCTGCGGCCGATGCCGTGCTCCGGCTCAGTGGCCGAGAGCGCAATTTGCCCGGCCATGTGCAGGGCAACGCCCTCATCACCCATGGCGGTGAAGATGTAGCCCTGGTGCGCGACACGGCTGGCGCCACGGTCAGCGCGGAAGACAATGGCCTCACCCTGGTCCTGCATGCAAGCGTGCCCGCGCACGGCAGCAGGACGCTCTGGCTTGTGCTGCCCTACGAGTGGCCAGCGGCGCGGAATGCCGAGATCGCGCAGGACAGCGGCGAAGCGCTTTTGCAAAAGGCAGTCGGCCAGTGGAACGGACTCTGGGCGCACGCGGCGAAGGTCGATTTTCCCCAGCGCCAGATGAGCGACTTCTACTACTCCTCCATCGCCTACGTCCTCATCCTCACGGAGTATGACAAGCAGGGAAGCCTGTGGACCCTGGACGGCCCCGGCGTGTATCGCCAGTACTGGGGCCGTGGCGAGTATTTCCAGGCCCGCGCTCTTGAAGTGGCCGGGTTCATGCATCCCGCGCGCGAGAGCGTCGAACACGCCTTCCGCATCATCAATGACGATGGCGAGTGGGACGGTCCGCCTGCCAGCGGCTGGCCGGCCTGGGACAACATCGGCGGCAACATCGGCGCGGCCTGGGAGTACTACCAGTTCACCCGCAACAAGCAATGGCTGGCCGAGGCCTATCCCTACATGCTGCGCGCCTCCGAGTGGATCAAGGCGCATCGCGAAGAGAGCACCCTTGAAGGTGTCGAAGGAATTCCTCCCGGCGCGGAGCCGATTCATCGCATGCTTCCTTCGCATTGCCGTACAGAGCCCCAGCCGCCGCTCAAGCCAGGCGAGAAGACCTACTGGTACGGGCTGCTGCCGTGGAGCTATGGCGATTCCGGCCTGCCGGAGGGCCACTCTTTCTCGCACAACTTTCTCTCCGACTATGGCCTCCGCGTCACCGCTGAAGCCGCCAAAGCCCTCGGCCACAGCAGCGATGAGGCCTGGCTGAACAGCGAGTATGCCGCCTTCACTGCCGCCATTCATGAGGACGTGAATCGCGCCGTCACTCTCGAGAAAATCAAGCCGCCCTACCTGCCCGCCATGCCCACGTATCCTGAGGGCGCCTACTCGCAAACCTTCCTCGCCGTCTATCCCACGCAACTCTACGCGCCCAACGATCCGCTGGTAACCGGCCTCATCGACCGCATGGAGCGCGAGGAGAAGCAGGGACTGCCGACCAACGTAGCCTGGGCCGGGCCTGCCGGCGTCTGGGCTGGCGAGTCCATGAACATGGCGGAAACCTACCTGCTGCGCGGCGAAAAACAGAAGGCCGTGGATATGCTGGCAGCCGCGCTCAATCACAGCTACACCACCAAAGTCTGGAAGGAAGAGATTCTGGTGGATGTGACCTTGCCGCGCGCCTGCGATACGCCGCACAGCAAGCACAAGGACATGGAAGGCACAGGCGACATGCCCGAAGCCTGGGCCAACGCTAACCTCGTCCTCTTTTTGCGCGACATGCTGCTGAACGAGCGCGACGGCAAACTCCACTTGCTGGCTGGTCTGCCCGCAAGCTGGGTACCCGCGGGCAAATCGCTCGCTCTGGAGAACGCGCCCGTGACCACCGGGGGCCAGGTCAGCCTGCATGTGTGGCATGTGGACGCACAGCACTGGCGCATCATCGTCGATCCTCACGCGGCTTCGCGCGCTTTTGTGCTGCACCTGCCCATGGCCGCGGACACAGTGGCCTCCGTCAGCGTCGATGGCAAGCCGGTGCCCACCGCCGCTGCAATTTCATTCACTGCTCCCGGCAAAGTGAGCGTGGTTGAGGTGGTGCAGCGATGAACCGGCGCGGATTCCTTTGCAATGCGGCAGCGGCGTTGGCCGCCTCCCGCTTCGCTGCTCCGGCCCTGTGGGCGCAGCCGGATGCCCAGCCGATCTCCGCCACTCTCGCTGTGGATGAATCAACCTCGCTGGCCACCATCCCGCAGGATTTCACCGGCCTCAGTTACGAGTCTGCGCAGTTGGCCAATCCAGCCTTCTTCGCAGCCGGCAACAAGGCGCTCATCGCGCTCTTCCGCCAGTTAGGCAGCGAAGGTGTTTTGCGTCTCGGCGGCGGCACCAGCGAGTTCACCTACTTCACCACACAGGAGCCTTCCGGGCCTCCGCCCTTCGATGCAGTCGGGCCGGACACCAGCAAAAACGTCAAGAGCGATACGCCGATTACGCCGCGTAGCTTGCATCATCTGCGCGCTTTTCTGGATGCGGCCAACTGGCGCTGTCTCTATGGCCTGAACCTGGGCCGCGGCAAGCTGGCAAACGCTGTCGAAGAAGCTGCGGCCGTCCAGCAGATCCTCGGCCCGCGCCTCATCGCCTTCCAACTCGGCAACGAGCCGGACGCCTGGCGCAATCGCTACCGCCCCGCCACCTGGTCCTATCCCGACTACTGGAAAGAGTGGCTCGTCGCCTACAAGGCCATTCTGGCGCGGGTTCCGCAGGCGAAGTTTGCCGGTCCCGATGTCTCCAACAAGATGGCGTACGTCACCGGCTTCGCGCAGGACGTGAAGCAGAGCGGTGCGCACGTCATCATGCTCACCTCGCACTACTACGCCATGGGCCCGGCTGGCGCAAAAAATGTCAACCTGGACAAACTGCTGGCGCCCGATCCCAAGCTGGAGCGCGACCTGAAGATTGCCATGGACGCTGCGCGCAGCGTGGGTGTGCCCTACCGCATGAGCGAGGGCAACTCCTGCTGGAACGGCGGCCAGCCCGGCGTCAGCGACTCGCTCGCCAGCGCGCTTTGGGTGGCAGACGTCATGCTGGACTTTGCCCGCATGGGCTGCGCGGGGATGAATCTGCACGGTGGCGGCAACGGCTACTACACGCCCATCGCGGGCAGTCTGGCCGCAGGCTTCGTGCGGCGGCCGGAGTTCTACGGCATGGAGTTGGTAAAGCACTTCGCCGGCGCCCGAATGCTTCAGTCCACACTCCAGTGCGCCGACAAGCGTGTGCGCGCCTACGCCGGCAGAAAAGGCAATAGCCTGCTGGTCGCCGCCATCAACAAAACAGACGCTCCCGTAGCGCTCACAATACCTCTGTCGCATATGCGCGAACAGTGGCTGCTTACCGGCCCGGCGCTGGAGGCAAAGCAGGGCATAACGCTTGCGCGCAGCGCGGGCAAAGCGCTCCGCGACCATGTGCTGCACGTCGATCCGCACAGCGCAGTACTCATCAGGGGATAGGAGATACCAATGGTGCGTAGTGGATGGAGCCGGCGCAGGTTTCTGCGCGATGCTGCGCTGACCAGCGCGGTGCTGGCGCAAAAGCCCTCTGGCAAGGCGTGGGGTGAAGTCGGTCCTGCGCAGCCCGGCGGGCACTGCATCTTTTTTGAGCAGCCTGCCGCAGCGTGGCCCGATGCCATTCCCGTGGGCAACGGACGTCTCGGTGCGGTCGTCTTTGGCGGAACCGCGAAGGAACGCCTGCAACTCAACGAAGAGACCATCTGGATTGGCGAGAAGCGCAATCGGAATAATCCTCAAGCGGGTCGCACTCCCGAGGTCCGCGCACTGCTGATGGCCGGCAAGGTGCATGAGGCCGAGACTCTGGCAGCGCAGGTGATGATGGGCATCCCCGATCGTCTGCCTTGCTATCAGACCCTCGGCGACCTGTGGCTGGAGTTCGAGAATGTACCTGAACAGGTCAGCAACTATCGCTTCGAACTCGATCTGGATCGAGCCATCGCCGCCACGCGTTTTACGGTCGGTGGCGTGCAGTGGTCGCGCGAAGTCTTCAGCTCCGCTCCGCGCAATGTGCTGGTGGCGCGTCTTGAGTCCAGCCAGCCGATGACGTTAACCATCCGGCTCGACCGGCCTGCGCACAGCGAGACCAATGCCGTCGGCAATGATCGTCTGGTGATGACCGGCGCCGCACGGCCCGTCAAGCCGACGACCGATCCCGCCACGCAGGAGCGGCAGGTTGGTGTCGCCTTTCGTGCCGAGTTGAAGGCGCTCGCCGAGGGTGGTTCCGTGCATCCTGTCGCAGGTGGCTTGCGCATTGAGAGTGCCCGCGCCGTCACCGTGCTGCTCACTGCGGCAACGGATTTTCGCGAAGGCAACGCCGCGGGTATGGCCAGCGCCTGTGCGCGCAATCTGCGCGCAGCCGCTTCGCTCAGCTATAGCCGCCTGCGCGCCGAGCATGTCGCCGACTATCAGCGCTACGCCCACCGCGTGGATGTTCAGTTGCTGGAGGGCCCTGATCCGCTGGCGAGCATGCCCACAGACAAGCGCATGCAGCGCGTCAAGGATGGCAGGGAAGACACCGGCCTCATCGAGACTTACTTCCGCTACGGCCGCTACATGCTCATCAGCAGCAGTCGCCCTGGCACGCTGCCTGCCAATCTCCAGGGCATCTGGAATGAAAGCCTCGATCCACCGTGGGGTTCCAAGTTCACAGTCAACATCAATGCCGAAATGAATTACTGGATCGCTGAGCCGGGCAACCTGCCCGATCTGCATCCGCAGTTGTTTGACCTGCTCGACAGCACACGCACCCTGGGCGCGCAGACGGCGAAGAAGTACTACAACGCGCGCGGATTCGTAGTGCATCACAACACCGACCTTTGGGGAGACTCCATCCCTGTGGATCACGTGCAGGCGGGCATCTGGCCCATGGGCGCCGCGTGGATGTCACTGCACCTGTGGGAGCATTACGCCTTCGGCGGCGACAGGCAGTTCCTGCGCAACCGTGCCTATCCGCGCCTTAAAGAGATTGCCGAGTTCTACCTCGACTATCTTGTCCCCGCGCCCGATGGCTCGCTGCTGAGTGGCCCCAGCCAGTCGCCGGAAAACAAGTACAAGCTGCCGGATGGAAGCACGGCCAGCCTGTGTATGTCGCCTGCGATGGACACGGAGATCATCCGTGCGGTCTTCAACCGCGTGGCGCGCGCCAGCGAACTGCTCGGCGTGGATGAGGAGCTGCGGGCGCAGGTGAACGCAGCCAGCAGGCGCTTGCAGCCCTTCCGCATCAGCCGCGTAACCGGCGGCGGCATCCAGGAGTGGAACGAAGACTATGAAGAGACCGAACCCGGGCACCGGCATATCTCGCATCTCTTCGCGCTCTATCCTGACAACCAGATCACGCTGCGCGGCACGCCGGAGCTGGCGAAGGCCGCGCGCATCTCTCTTGATCGCCGCTTGAAATACGGCAGTGGCAGCACTGGCTGGAGTCGCGCCTGGATCATCAACTGCATGGCGCGCCTCGAAGATGGTGAAGCCGCCTACCAGAACATGCTGGAGCTGCTGCGGCTCTGCACGCGTAAAAATCTTTTTGATGTCTGCGGACTCAAGGAGCGCTCTCCCTTCCAGATCGACGGCAATCTTGGCGGTGCTGCTGCGCTCACTGAGATGTTGCTGCAGAGTCAGGACGGTGTAGTGCGCCTGCTCCCGGCGCTGCCCAAAGCCTGGCCCACCGGCAGCTTTCGCGGACTGCGCGCTCGCGGCGGCCTGCAAGTGGATTGCTCGTGGAACAACGGCAAGGCCACCAGCGCAACGCTGCGTGCAACCCTCGATGGCCATTGCACGGTGGCGGCTCCGGCCGGCCAGCGCATCGCAGGCATCATCCGCGCGGGCAGGGAAGTGACAGCTGGCGCTGGCAAGGATGAAGCGCACCTCGCCGTGCAGTCCGGAGCGGAGTACACCATCACGTTCGCATAAGATGCAACAGGCATAAAAAGGGGGAGGCCGCAGAAATGCGGCCTCCCCCTTTTGTGGACTCAGATTCTTGCAGGGCCGGAGCGGAACTGCTTCGGCCCTGCGAGTTGTTTAGAACACCACGTGCGCACCCAGTTGCAGAAGACGCGACTGCGTTCCGCTATAGACGCCACTCGTTGTTCCGAAGGAGGCGGAGGTGGGGCTGATATTCGGCTGGTTGTACTGTGGACGGTTCAGCAGGTTAAAGGCATCCAGGCGCAGTTGAATCGCGATGTTCTCGTAGGCCTTGATGTCCTTCTCCACGTTGCCATCCCAGTTGCTGGTGTAGTCGGCACGCAGCAGGTACGCCGGGAAGGTGCGGTAGTTGTTGCCCGTCGGCTGCACGTTGGGGTTGTAGGGCTTGCCGTTGGTCGGATCGTTGTTGCACGAGGATCCGCCATTCACGCAGGTGCGCGTGTCGAACACAGCCGTATTGAAGACAGTCTGCCCGGTACGGTTCGCGGAGCTGTGCTGCTTGTTGTGGAAGTCACGCCAGCCCGAGCCGGTGTAAATCACATTGCCCCAGGAGATCGGCGAGCCGGAGAGGAACTGATAGATGGCCGAAATCTGCCATCCGCCAATCAGCCCGTCGAGAATGCGGTTGTCGTTGGTGAAGAACTGGCGGCCGCGTCCCAAGGGCAGCTGATAGGTGCCATACAGCGACAGGTGGAACGGATAGTCCGAGGAGGTTTCGCCGTAGTTCAGCGCGTCGCCGGAGTTGAGCTGGTTGAAGGTGCCCAGCAGGCGAGACCACTCGAAGACTGCATTCATGGTCAGGCCATGTCCCATCAGCTTGGACACGCGCGCGTTCAGCGCGTTGTAGTTTGCTGAGGAGCCCGGAATCAGCTGTTCCGTCAGTGAGCTGAATTGCGGATGCGTCAGCAGGAACTGATTCGGCGACAGCAGGCTGGCGGTCGACAGGCCGCCTGTCATGCCGGCAACACCCTTGAAGGGGTTGGGAATCGAGGTGCTTGCGGGGCCGCCACTCTTGAAGGTTGCGCCGGTCAGCAGGTTGGTCGCTGCCACGTCGTAGTACTGTGAGCGGCTCAGATACGGCAGCAGGGGAATTGTGTCCACCGCGTTGCTGTACGACATGTGAACCTGGTGGTTGTTGATGTATCCCAGGTCAATCAGAATCGTATTGCCGATCTGGTACTGCACATCGAGGCTGGTGCGCTCTGAGTACGGCACGTGAATCGTGGGCGAGTAGTACACCATCTTGTTGCCCAGGTAGGTATTCACGCCCAGTGCGTTCCCCGTGGGCTGCTGGATGGGGTTGGTGGCCGCGGGGAACGGGTCGCTGATGGCGCCGTTCGTCAAGCCGCCGTTGTTCGTCTGCACGTAGTTCGTCGTGGTCGAGTAGCCGTACGGCTGGCCCTGGTTGTAGTCGTTGAAGGGATTGGTGTAGACGCCATAGCCCAGGCGAACTACGCCGCGCTGATGCAGAAACTCCGGCGCCCACGTGATGCCGATGCGCGGGCTGATGTAGACCGGCGCCACATTGTAGGCGTGGCGATTGCTGGAGGAGGCATAAAGCGCGCCGCCCGTTGGCAGGAACGATGCAGCCGGGAGCAGCGAGCTGGGATGCGTGGCATAGTTCGCCTCCGCCGGAGCGGTTGCGGAGTTGCTCACATTCGGATCAAAGCCATTGACCATGCGGTTCTGGCTCTCGTTCACCGGAATCTCATGCTCGAAGCGGATGCCGGTGCTGATCGTCAGGTTTGGCTTCACCTTCCAATCGTCTTGCAGGAAGAAAGCATCCAGGAAGCTGTTGAACTGGAAGCGCGCCGCGATGTCCTCTTGACCGCCCGTCGGAATGCCCAGCATGAAGAGGGCCAGTGAACTGCCGAACGGCGCCGGGGCTGCGGTGTTGCTGGCCGATACCGGGTTGCCGTTGGAATGGCCGAAGGAGAAGTTGCCGTCTGCGTAGCCGGGCGACAGATAGGAGCCCTTGTATGCACGAATATCGGCGCCGCCCAGGAAGGTATGCGACTTGTAGATCTTCGTCAGGGTAGAGAATAGTTCAACAGTGGTGAAGTCTTCCATGGAGCCGGGCTTGCTGCTATACGCCAGCGGATTGCTCGCATCTGAGAAGCTGATGCTCGGCAGGCCCAGCGTCGAGGCATTCTGCGCCAGGTAGCCCGGGAAGCCGAAGCTCGTCGGGCTGATGCCGCCGCTCGAGATACCGTTGGCATTGTCGTAGCGGCTCACGCTTCCGCGTGTATCCAGAAAGAGCGTCGGCGAGAAAGTGTGAACTTCTTCGATCAGCCCCCCGGCCATGATCTGGTCGGAATTGGTGCCGGTAAGGGCATTGTGGAAGTAGTTGCTCTGCTGCACCAGATACCGGCTGCGGTGCGCTTCGCCGAAGATCTTGTCATTGGCGCTGATGTTGTAGTCCAGTCGCCCCATGTGCGAGCGGTAGTCGCGAATCGTCGGCGTGTAAGTGAAGTAGTTGTTCTCGCCATCCGCCTTGGTGGTTGCGCCGGAGTAGTTGGGCAGTGGAACCAGCTTCAGGTAGGCCTGCGCAATTGGGCTCACCGACAGGCCGGCATTTGAAAATACATTGCCCGGAATCGCGGTGCGGGTGTAGCTGGTCTGGGTGCCGGAAGCGCTGTTCGGGTTGTACAGCTGATACTGGCTGCCCAGTCCCAACAGGACTGAAAAGTCGCCGTTGCGCTCCGCCTGTGTGGGCACCGTGCCAATGGTCTGCGCCGGCGGCTGCTGGCCGACGTAGGCCTCATAGGCATAGAAGAAGAACAGCTTGTTGTGGCCGTTGAAGACGTGCGGCACCACAACCGGTCCACCGATCGTCGCGCCAGCCTGATTCTCGTGCGTCGGCAGCGGCGCCGAGTTGCCCACAGCCTGCGTGTACGGCAAGGCCGACATCCAGCTGCAATGGTTCGCAGAGCGGCTGACGTACTTGCCATCCAGTCCCGAGCAGCCCGCCGCCTGGTAGTACCAGCTGGCCGATCCATGGAACTGGTTGGTGCCGCCCTTGGTGGTGATGTTCACCGTGCCGCCCGAGGTGTCGCCATACATCGCGTTTGCGCCAAACACATCCACGCGAACCTCGTTCACCGAGTCCAGCTGCGGGCTGAACGCGGCGGTGCGGCCGCTGTCCTGCATATTGGGTACGCCGTTCAGCAGCAGCTCGTTGGAGGAGGAGTTGCCGCCGCCCAGCGAGAAGTCATCCACCGTGTTGTTATCAACGGGGGAGGCTCCGGCCAGCGCGTGCTTGCCCTTTGAAACCGCGCCGTACGCGATGCGCGCAAAGCCCAATGGCGAGCCGCCGTTGCTGGGCAGATTCTGGACTTCCTCCGTGGTCAGCACCTGGCCCGTCGAGGCATCCGCCAGGTCAATCAGCGGGGGCGCGGCCGTCACCGTGACCGACTCGGAGGTGGAACCGACGGCCATCTGTGCATTGATGGTCTCGTTTTCCTGGGTCTGGATCAGGATTCCCACCTGGTCAAAGACCTTGAAGCCGTTGGCCGTAATCCGGATGCGGTAGTGGCCGGGCAGCAGGTTGGGGGCAGTGTAATAGCCCTGTGAGCTGGTGGTTACGTGAACAACCGCGCCGGTATCCGTGCTGGTCACCGTCACCTTGGCGTTCGGAATAGCCGCGCCGCTGGCGTCGGTTACCTGGCCGGTAATCGAACCGCGCGAGTTTTGTGCGTTGCTATTTACGGTGCAGAAAACCGTAAGAAGCAACGTGAAGAGGAAGACGAAGGTCACCGATGCGAAGCGTTTCATGCGAGACTCCCTAAAATCCTTCAACGAAAAAGCATTGAGTTTTTCGAGATTTAGCTACCATAGTGACCCGAAGTTTAGCTGTCAATACAATGTAAGAAAATAAGGTGCTAGGAGTGAAAATAAACCTCTAACCGTTGGATTGGCTTATCTATCTATGTTTTGCAGGGAAGTCCTGTCAAATCCCCTATTTAGGGCAAGTCCGCATTGCGGAACTCCCCCCGCCCAGGTTTCATCGGAGAGGATCCCCAAACCCAGCCCCCCGTTGCCGGAACAGGATCAATGCCCCCAGATCGCAGGGAGCAGTCCGCCTGTCCGTAGGGCAGGGAAGCCCTGCGACCAGGAATGCCTCTCCGCGCAAGCCGCCGGCAGGGTCAGTTTTGGACATAGAAAAAGGGTGAGGCGCTTGCGGCGCCCCACCCCGGGTTTGGCTGATCGCAGGTGCGACCAGAGTTTAGAAAAGGATGTGAATACCCGCCTGGAGCTGACGGTTGCTGTTCAGCTGTCCGGTTACTTCACCAAAGCTGCCGGCCTTCGGATTGGTGTTCGCATTCTTGAACTGCACCCGGTTGAAGGCATTGAAGGCATCGAAGCGGGGCTGCACCACAAAGCGGTCCCCGATGGTGAAGTTCTTCAGCATCGAGAAGTCCACATCCTTGGTCGGGTCAGAGCGCAGCAGCGTTGCCGGGAAGGTGCGGTAGTTGTACCCGTTCGGCTGCACCTTTGAGGCATTGGGGTCCGTGAGAACCGAGTCGAAGTTGGCCGTGTTGAACGTCGGTCCATTCGTCTTGTGCGGGTTGTTGTGGAAGTCGTGCCAGTTGCCGGTGTAGATCATGTTGCCCCAGCCCAGTCCGGTACCGGAGAGATACTGGGCAATCGAGGTGATCTGCCAGCCGCCCACCAACTCATCCATCAGCCGAGAGTTGCTCAGGAACTTCTTGCCCCGGCCGAAGGGTAGCTCGTAGATTGCCGTCAGCGATAGGTGCGTGGGGAAGTCCGATGAGGTGGTGCCGTACCACAGCGGGCCACCGGCATTCAGCTGCGAAACGTAGCCCAACTGGCGCGAGAACTCGTAGTTCAGGTCGAAGTCCAGCCCATTGGACATGCGCTTGCTCAGCCGCCCCATAATCGCGTTGAAGTTGGCGCTGGCGCCCGGAATCAGGCTCTCCGACACATTGGTGTATTCCGGATACGCCTGCAGCAGTGAAGCGACGCTGATCGTCTTGGATTCATTCAAGCCGGTTTGCGGGCCGGGAATGATTCCGTAGAACGGGTTGGTTGTTCCGGCGCCCATCTGCTTGGTCAGGGTGGCGTCATAGGTCGCCTGATGCGTCAGATACGGCAGCAGAGGAACCGCGCTCAGGTTGTTGGTGTAGGAGTTGTGCACCTGGTGCGAACCGAGATAGCCGATCTCCGCCATCCAGTTGCGCGCAAACTGCTTCTGGATGTCCAGGCTCCACTTTTCGGTGTACTGCACCTTCACCGGCGCGTAGTAGTTGATGCTGTTGCCCAGGTTGGTGTTGATGCCATACTTGGAGCCGAACGGCAGCACAATCGGGTTGCTCGACGTCGGGAACGGATCAGACATCGTCGTCGCCGGCGACAGGTTATTGTTGTTGGACATGATCATGCCCGTGCTCTGCGCAAAGCCATACGACTGTCCGGAATAGTAATCATTGAAGGGATTGTCGTAGATGCCGAAGCCGCCGCGGATCGCCAGCGTGTTATGGAACATTCCCGGCGCATAGGAGAAGCCAATGCGCGGGCTGAAGTAAGCCGGTGCCGTGGAGTACGCCCCGCGGTTGCTGCTGTCGGCATACATGACGCCGCCGGTTGCCGAGAAGTCCGCGACCGGAAGCATGGGGTTGGGGTTCTGCGTGTAGGCCGCCAGTGCTGGGGCCGTCACCGCGTTGGTGGTCGTCGAGTTCCAGCCCGTGATGAGCTTGTTGTTGCTTTCCACCAGCGGCGTCTCATGCTCAATCCGCAGGCCCATGCTGATGGTCAGATTCGGCATGGCCTTCCAGTCGTCCTGCGCAAAAAAGCCAAAATACCAGTTGTCATACTGGAATGGCGTGCTCACGTTGTAAGAGCCGCTCGTGGGCAGGCCAAGCTCAAACAGG
This sequence comes from Acidobacteriaceae bacterium, assembly GCA_027452125.1. Lineage (GTDB taxonomy): Bacteria > Acidobacteriota > Terriglobia > Terriglobales > Acidobacteriaceae > Telmatobacter. Next base: position 15,434 of record DAIDGZ010000080.1, read on the forward strand.
GCCAGCGAGCCGCCGAATTGCTGTGGCTGCGCCGACGTGCTGGCGGTGACAAAGTCGCCCGTCGACGACTTGAAGGTGAACGATCCGTTCGCTGCGCCAGGATTCAGATACGACTTCTTGTTGACGCGGATATCCGGACCAAACTTCAGGGAGTGCCGTCCAATCGTCTTGTCCAGGCTGGCGAAGAACTGAATGTCGTCGAAGTACTCCGAGTTGCCGGGGTTTCCACCGTAGCCCTGGATCGCAGCCGAGTCGCTGAAGCTCATCGGGGGCAGGGTAAGAGCCGTCGAATTCCCCGCCAGGTATCCGGGGAATCCAACCGTGCTGGGGCTGATGCCCAGGCTGTTCGGGCCGGCAAAGGCCTCATAGCGGCTGAATCCGAGACGCGTCTCCAGGCTCAACGTCGGCGAAAAATTCTTCACGTTGTTGGCCTGTCCGCCCAGCAGGTTGGTCGTGGACTGAAAGCCCGTCAGCGCATTGTTGAAGACGTTCTGCTGCGAATTGGTGTAGTGGCTGCGGTGAAACTCGAAGAACGACTTGTCCGTAGTGCTCACGTTGTAGTCGATCCGCACCTGGTTGGACTTGTAGTCGTTGGTCACCGGATCGGCGGCAAAGAAGTTGTCTTCCCCGTCTGCTTTGGTGGAGGCGCCGCTGTAATTCGGCAGAGGTACCAGCTTCAGATAGGCAGCCGCAATCGGATTCACCTTCAGGCCTGCATTGGCCAGAATGTTGCCCGGGATCGCCTGGCGGACAACCTGATTGCCTGAAGTGCTGGCGTTGTACGGATTGTAGAGCTGGTTGTTGCTGTTGTAGGACAGCAGCGCGGAAAAGTCACCATTGCGCTCCGCCTGCGTGGGCACGCTGGTAATCACCGTCGAAGGCTGATTTCCTGAGTACCCTTCAAAGGCATAGAAGAAAAACAGCTTGTTACGCCCATGCACCACGTGCGGAATCACCACCGGGCCGCCGATGGTGGCCGCGTATTGGTTGTAGTGCGTTGAGGGCGTCGAAGCGCCATGCTTGGTGAAGTAAGGCTCCGCGGTAAACGGACGCGAGCCGGCATAGTACTCCGAAGTGGTGCCGTGCAGATCGTTGGTGCCGGACTTGGTGGTGATGTTCACCGTACCGCCCGAGGTATCGCCCAGCGCTGCGTTGGCAGAGAACTCATCCACGTGTACAGCGTCCACGGCGTCCAGTTCCGGGCTGTATCCAGCGGTGCGCTGGGAGTCCTCCATGTTCGGCACGCCATTCAGCAGCAGTTCGTTGGAAGAGGAGGCGCCACCGCCCAGAGAGAAGTCATCGGCCGTGGTGTTATCAAAAGGCCGGGTCTGCGAGGCCGAGTGCTTGCCCTTGGCCACCGCGCCATACTCCAGGTGCGCAAAGCCCAGCGGCGAGCGGCCATTGCTCGGCAACTCTTCCACCTCATCGGCCGTCAGGGATTCGCCGGTGTCTGCCGTAGACACATCGATCAGCGGCGTGTCGCCGTGCACCGTCACGGTCTCGTTCACCTTGCCAACCTGCAACACTACATTTTCCGTCAGGGTTTGCTCGGTCTGGAGCACCAGACCAGTGTGCACAAACGTCTTGAAGCCGGTGCGGAGAGCAGAAATCTTGTACGTACCCGGCGCCAGAAAGGGAACCGTGTACACGCCTGCGGAGTTGGAGCGTACGAGAGTTTTGGCGCCCGTCTGCGTATTGATCACTGCAATCTGCGCGCCGGGTACGATGGCGCCGGTGGTGTCGGTCACTCGGCCTGTGAGCGTGGATAGCGTCTCCTGCGCCGGCGCGAAGGCCGCACACAACAGCAAGACAAGTAGGATAGTTCCTAGTCGCTTCATACTTTATCTCCGGGGATACAACTTGGGCGGATGCTGAAGAGCACGCCAGAGTCTAAGATTGCCGCGCAGATAGGTAGGTTGTCCGCTTTCACGATAAAGTCGAAAATAAAGATAAAAACTCGAAAGTTATGTAAGATATTGACGGGCTTAGGTTTAATATCCTATGAATTTTGAAAGATCCCCACCTGCGCCAGAAAAGTTCCAGTCCGCGGAATCGCAAAATAAACCCTAACAGTGCAGATATTTACCCCACTGTGAGCATTTACCTCTCTTCACTCGGCCATTTCTCTTCACGTCAAGCGAAAATTAGTCGTAAAGGGCCGAATCGCGCGGAAAACAGGCCAGCAGAAAAAAGGACGGGCTGCCTGGCAGTCCGTCCTTTTTCGCACAATTTCAAAGAGCACTGGCAGATTTAGGAGTTGGCCACTCTGCGCGCTGCATCCAAAACGGCTGCGCGCGTCTCTTCCTCCCGCTGCGCGGTCATCCGCACCACCGGAGTTGAAACGCTCAGCGCGGCCACAACCGGCTGTCCCGGGAACTGGATCGCCGCGGCAAAGCAGATGCCGCCCAGGTTGGACTCCTCGCGATCGCAGGCTATGCCCGTCCGGCGAATCTCGTCGAACTCCTCAAACAGCCGTGCGCGGTCCGTGATGGTGTATTCCGTGCGGCGCGAGAGGCCGTAAACCTCGAGAATGTGGTCGGAAAGCGTGCGGTCCTGGAAGGCCGTGATGGCCTTGCCCATCGCGCTGCAGTGCGGCGGCAAGACGCGCCCTACGCGGTTCGACATGCGAATCTCGTGGAAGGTCTCAATCGAATCCAGCACGTGGATGCGATCTTCATACAGATAGGCCATGCTGGCGGTCTCATTGAACCGTTGGGCCAGGCCCTCCAGCACCGGGCGCACCTTGTCGCGGACAAGGTTAGCCTGCTCGATCAGCCAGCCGAAGCGCAGCTTGGGGGCCAGTTGGTAGGTGCCATCCACCGCCTGCTGCAGATAGCCGTGCTTTTCCAGAGTCAGCAACACGCGGAAGAGAGTCGACTCCGGCAATCCGGTGCGCCCCACAATATCTTTCAGCGCCAGCGGTGCCTTGCCGTCAAAGCAGTCCAGCACCTCCAGCGCCCGTCCAATGGAGCGCAGATAGTACTGTTCACCTGAAGTCGAAGGGCTGGCGGACTGCAGGGCCCACTTGGGAATACGGCGGCGAATATTCTTTTCCGGTGCAGAGGGAGTTTCAGACTTGCGTGGCATGGCAGCGTTTTCCGCCTTCCCGTAACAAAGACATGATGACACTTCAGTTATACGTCCATATCCACGCGGGGCGCAATAATTTTCAGTTTTCCCAACGTGATTGACACCCCGCTGGAAGCT
>DAIDGZ010000081.1 GCA_027452125.1 Acidobacteriaceae bacterium
ATCGGATCGTCGAAGCCGGCGTCCGGCCTGGCACCAATCTGGATTCCCATTCTTTGACCTCCTTCTTTATCTTGCACCCGGACAGCAAGCGGCCGCACCGCGCGGCGGCGATGCGGCCCTATGGTTCAACGAACTTCATGCGCCCTGCAATACGTGCAGGCCGGAAGCATGCTTCACTGCGGGCGGCGGCATCACGTAGCCGCGGGGAATGTAGTTGCAGCAGGGCTCCTCGGCGAGTGGATTGCCGGTGAGCGCATAGGCTCGCGCGCGCGACCCGCCACAGATCTCCTTGAACTCGCAGGCGCCGCACTTGCCTTCCAGCTTCGATGTGTCACGCAGCTCGCGAAAGACCGGCGATTCACGATAGATGGTTGCCAGTGTCTGCCGGCGCAGATTGCCGCCGGACTCCGGCAGGAAGCCGCTGGGGAAGACTTCGCCGGTGTGCGAGATAAAGACGAAGCCCTTGCCATCATTGAGTCCGCGCGGGGCACGGCCGATGGTGTCGGCGGCCTTCTCCGGCACGGTGTAGGGTGCGGCGCTGGCCTTGCGCTCGGCTACGCGCTGCTGCATCAGGTAGCGGCGGTAGTGCTGCGCTTCCGTCGTCTTGATGTCGAAGCTGGCGGTTTTGGACAGGCGATGGATGCGCGCGAAGACCTGCTCGAACTCATCGGCGCTTAACAGATCGGCCAGCTTGCCACGGCCGGTGGGAACGAGGAAGAAGACGCTCCACAGTGCGATCTTCAACTGCTCCACCAACGCGGCGATGGCGTCCATCTCGGCCATATTGCGCCGGCTGAAGGTGGTGTTGATCTGCACCGGAAGCCCGGCCTCGTTGGCCCACTGCACTGCATTCAGCGTGCGCGCGAACGATCCGCTCATGCCGCGAAAGGCATCATGCGTCTCCGCGCTGGCTCCGTCCAGACTCACCGCCATCCGCGCCAGCCCAGCATCCCTGAGCCGGAAGACGACGTCGCGCGTGAGCAGCGGCGTGGCGCTGGGCGTGAGCGAAACCCGCACACCCACCGAGCGGGCATGCTCGATCAATTCAAACAGGTCAGGCCGCTTGATCGGGTCGCCGCCGGTGAGTACAAACACCGGCACGTCAAGGGCGGCAATCTGGTCGATGAGCCGCTTCCCTTCGTCGGTGCTCAGTTCCAGGGGGTGGCGCTCTGGCTGCGCCGAAGCCCGGCAGTGCACGCAGGCCAGATCGCAGGCCTGGGTCACCTCCCAGATGGCCAGAAATGGACGCTCATCAAAATCAATCGTGTTGGTCGGGCGTTTCATGCTTCCAGTAGGCCAGAGCCGAAACTCCCCGGCAGTGACCAAAGTCGCAAGCTGGTAAAATTCCTGCGTGACCGTTCCCCGCATCGACCTCGCTTCCGTGCTTGCCAAGACCCCGTTGCTCTCAGGGCTTTCGCCGTCTGAGACACAACTGCTTGCCGCCCGTACCGTGCGCAAGCTCTTCAGCGCAGGGGAGTTGCTCTTCTCAGAGGGCGAGCCCTGCAACGGTCTGCACATCATCGCGCGCGGCAAAGTGCGCATCTTCAAGACATCGATGAGCGGCCGCGAACAGGTGCTGGCGCTGAACGGTCCGGGAGAGTCTATCGCAGAGTTACCGGTTTTCGATGGCGGGCCGTTCCCTGCCTCGGCCATGGCGGTGGAAGACGCGGAGATCGCCTTCATCTCGCGGCGGGACTTCAGCGCCTATTGCATGGAGCACCCTGAGGTGGCGCTGAAGGTTCTGTCTGTTGTGGGCGGGCGGCTGCGGAGGCTGGTGGGGATCATCGAGGAGCTTTCGTTCACCACCATCCGGCAGCGACTTATCGCCGCACTGGTCAAGCTGGCTCAGAATGAGGGGAAAGCGACGGACCGCGGCATCGAGTTTCACCTGCCGGCGAGCCACCAGGAGCTGGCCAATCAGCTGGGCACGGTGCGTGAGCTCATCTCGCGCAACCTGATGCGCCTGCAAGCCGAGGGGCTGCTTGAGGTGAATGCTCGCGAGATTGTTGTGAAGGATATGAAGGAGTTGAGCGCCCTGCTCGACGCCTCCTGAGAATCTCTTTCCAGCAAGTGACATAAGTTACTGTGCAGCAGGAAGCGTCTGGCTACTCTCGCAAGTGGAGAGTGCAGATGCTTACCCCGAGACAAACCATTCGCACCATCGTTACCGAGCAGCCGCAAGCCGCCGCGATACTTCAGCGCTTCGAGATTGATCTCTGCGCACATGCGGATCAGGATCTGACCGCGGCCTGTGCTGAGTTGCAGCTCTCGGTGGAGCAGGTGCTGGAGAAGCTGGCTCAGTCCGAAGCTGCAACACGAGACTCAACGCAGTCTGTTCCTGCCAGCTTCTCGACTGAGCAGCTCATCCGTCATATCGTGCGGGTGCATCATCAGAGCATTCGCCAGGACCTGCCCCGCCTGGCCACCATGGCCCAGCAGGTAGCCGGCCAGCACGGCCCGCAGGCGCCGGAAATGATCCATCTTGCCCGGGTCATCGGCAACCTGCATGGCAAGCTGCTCGCACACATTGAGAAAGAAGAGCAGGTGCTCTTCCCCTTTATCACGCGGCTCGACCAGGAACCAATTGCACTGCACGCATCCGATCCGGGTTGCTTCAAATCAGTCACCCAGCCCATAACGCTGTTGCTGCGCGAACATGAGAACTCATACGCCGGTACCGCACAATTGCGGCAGCTCGCCTATGGCTATGAAGCGCCTACAGGGGCATGTCCAACCCATGTGGCGCTATACCAGGGCCTACGCGCATTTGAGATGGGTCTTGCCGAACATCTGCACCTTGAAAACGAAGTCCTTTTCCCACGCGCCATAGCGCTGGAAAAGACAGCCCAAGCAGGGAGTGCATCATGACAGCGACAACTCCACTTCCTATCCTACCCACCGCAAACGACAACAGCGCCGCAATGACACGCGAACGCCGCAAGAGCCTGATGCTGCGCGCGTGGATCGCCAGCGGGCTTTTCTATATGGCACTGCCGGGAACACTGCTGGGATTCTCCAACCTGCTGGCCATCAGCACGCATCACGGTTTGGGCAACCTGCCCGCGGCGTGGCTGCAAGGACACGGCCACGCACAGGTCTTTGGATGGATCGGCAGCTTCGTTCTGGGTATCGGTTTCTACTCGCAACCTGCGCGGGGCCGCTCAGTGATTCGCCTGCCGCTGGCCTGCTTCCTGCTGTGGACTGCTGGGGTAGGCATGCGCTGGTTCTCCAGCATCTATGGATGGCACTGGCGGATTCTCTTCCCTGTATCCGCAAGCTTTGAGCTGATCGCCATACTGCTCTTCCTCAAAGCGGCGTCCCATCACAAACTTCCAGACGCTCCCCATGCATCCAGCGCCAAGCCGCGAATGGAATTATGGATGGTATCCGTGCTGTTGAGCACCGCGAGCCTCGCGGCGCTGGTCCTCTTCAACTTTGTGGAGTGCATCCGTCTCGCCGCGCACGGCACACAGGGCGCCTTTCCGCACGATCTGGATCAGCGCTTCCTGATGCTGATGGCATGGGGTTTTCTGGCGCCGGTAGTCTGGGGCTTCTCGGCGCGCTGGTTCCATGCGTTTCTGGCCATTGCGCATCCCAGCGCTTCGCTGTTTCGCATCGCACTGCTGCTGGATGTGCTTGGCGTTCTCTGCGGTGTTTGCGGTTTCGCACGAACGGCAACCATTCTGGTTGCGTTGAGCGCCGTAGCGATTGTCTTTGCGCTGCGGTTGACCCAGCGCCCGCATGGACCGGCGAAGACCCAGGGCATTCACCCCAGCTTTCCGGTCTTCATTCGCCTGGCCTATGCCTGGCTGGCGATCGCCAGTGCAATGGGCATCTGGGCGGCCTACGCAGACCGCAACGGCGGCATCTGGGGTGGCTCGCGGCACGCGTTGACGGTGGGGTTTGCGGCCACCATGGTCTTCTCCATTGCGCCACGCATTCTGCCTCACTTCACCGGCATCTATAACCTTTTCAGCAAGCGGCTGATGTTGCTGAGCCTGCTGCTGCTGCAAACCGGCTGTACGCTGCGCGTACTCTCTGAGCCGCTGGCGTACGAGGGCATGCTGCAGTTTGCCTGGAAGACACTGCCCATCTCTGGCGTGCTGGAACTGAGCGGCGTGCTGGTCTTTGGCGCCAACATTGCCTTGACCATGGTGGCGGGCCGCTCAGCCTTTGCGCTGCCTGCCGCTCGGCCGCAGTGCGCCGCATAGGATCGCGCTGGACGGTCGCCTGTTCCAGACTCATGAATGCGGGGATGAGAAGCGCCCATGCAATTATGCCCCTCGAGGGAAGAGCGCATCGCGCTCTTCCTTCGATCTGTTTTCGTGCAGTCGGCGGTTGAACTCTGCCTCAGGAAGCGCATGCGAACAGCACGCCGGATGCGATAGAAGCTGATCGATCAAGCTGATGTAATTTCCTGATGTGCTGAGTGACTAAAGTCCCTGCATCGCATTTCGCGCTCTCGTAACTTCGCATTAGCAGGACGCCGCAGGCGCTCTGCACAGCGAATCGAGGAAACCACATGTCTTATAAGCGTTATTGGATCGCACTCGCTATCGTCATCCTCGCCTCCTTCGCCGTCCTGGGTGGAGTAGGACGGAAGATGATCAGTCAGGCCCCTCCCCTTCCCGATGTCTACACCGCCGATGGGCAGCTTCTGTTTGCCGGCAGTTCCATCACCAACGGCCAGGGTGTCTGGCAGTCTATTGGCGGCCAGGAGATTGGCACCGTCTGGGGTCACGGCGCCTACGTTGCTCCGGATTGGAGCGCTGACTGGCTGCATCGTGAATCCGAGTTTCTGCTCAACCTGTGGGCGCAGCGCGATGGCGCCGCCAACTTTGCCGCTCTTAATCCGGATCAACAGGCCGTGCTCAAGGCGCGCCTGATCCGTGAAGAGCGCACCAACACCTACGATGCAGCCGTCAATCGCGTCACCATCAGCAAGGATCGCGCCGCAGCCTTTCAGCATCTGGCGTCCTACTACGCGGGCATCTTTGCCAACGGCCAGAAGGACTATGCAATTCCTCCCGGAGCGCTGACCGACACCGCGAAACAACAGCAACTGGCAGAATTCTTCTGGTGGACAGCATGGGCCACCAGCACGGATCGCCCCGGCTCCAGCGTGACCTACACCAACAACTGGCCGCACGAGCCGCTGGTGGCCAACCAGCCGACGACCGGCGCGATTCTGTGGAGCATCGTCAGCTTCGTGTGCCTGCTCGGCGGCATTGGCGCGCTGGTCTGGTGGTATCAATCGCAGGAAAAGATTGAGGTGCATGGCCCGTATCCGGCGCGCGATCCCTTCCTGGGGACAACGCCTACGCCCTCGCAACGCGCCACCATCAAGTACTTCATCGTGGTTGTAGCGCTATGGGCCGTGCAGATCCTGATGGGTGTGCTCACCGCGCACTACGGCGTGGAAGGCGGCGGCTTCTATGGCATTCCGCTGGACAAGTATCTGCCCTACGCCATCACCCGCACATGGCATCTGCAACTGGCCATCTTCTGGATTGCGACCTCATGGCTGGCCACTGGCCTTTATGTTGGCCCCGCGGTCAGCGGACACGAGCCCAAGTATCAGCGGCTCGGCGTCAACGTGCTGTTTGTTGCGCTGGTACTTGTGGTCGGCGGCTCACTGGCTGGCGAGTGGTTTGGCATCCAGCAGAAGCTCGGCAACCTGTGGTTCTGGTTTGGCAGCCAGGGCTATGAGTACGTCGATCTTGGCCGCTTCTGGCAGATTCTTCTGTTCATTGGCCTGGTACTGTGGCTGGTGCTGATGGTGCGCGCACTGAAGCCTGCCCTCCGCCGCGACAGCGAAGATCATTCCCTGCTCTCGCTGTTCCTGGTCTCCAGCATTGCGATCCCCATGTTCTACGCAGCCGGGCTGATGTATGGCCAGCGCAGCCACCTGGTCACTGCCGAGTACTGGCGCTGGTGGGTGGTTCACCTGTGGGTGGAAGGCTTCTTTGAGGTCTTTGCCACAGTGGTGATTGCCTTCCTGTTTACGCGGCTCAGGCTGCTGGAGATTTGCAGCGCCACGCGTGCCGTGCTGTTCTCCACATCAATCTTCCTATCGGGCGGCATCATTGGCACCTTCCATCACCTCTACTTTGCCGGCTCCGGCGCCGCTGTCATCGCTCTGGGTGCGGTTTTCAGCGCGCTCGAGGTGGTGCCGCTTACGCTCATCGGCTACGAGGCATGGGAGAATCTACGCCTTGCGCGGCCCACTGAAAAAGCGCCGTGGATCGCGAACTATAAGTGGCCCATCTACTTCTTTGTGGCCGTGGCCTTCTGGAACATGGTGGGCGCGGGTCTCTTCGGATTCCTGATCAACCCGCCGATCGCGCTCTACTACATGCAGGGCCTGAACCTTACGCCCGTGCATGGCCACACTGCACTGTTCGGCGTCTACGGCATGCTGGGCCTGGGGCTCACGCTCTTCTGCCTGCGTGTTCTGCAGCCCGGGCGCAAGTGGAAGGAAGGCGCGCTGAAGTCGTCGTTCTGGTGCCTGAATTTCGGCCTCATCTTCATGGTGGTGCTGAGCATGCTGCCCATCGGGCTGATGCAGGCATGGGCCTCGATTGCGCAGGGCACATGGTACGCACGCTCGGCAGAGTTTCTGCAGACGCCCACGATGCAGACGCTGCGCTGGATGCGTGTCCCGGGCGACATCCTCTTCTCGATTGGCGCGGCCTTGCTGGGCTGGTTCGTCCTGGGCCTGCTCACCGGCCACTCGTACGAGAAGCCGGACAATGGGGCCTCTGCCAAGCGGAAGTACGATGAGCGTGAGGCTGAGCTAGCTGCACGGTAGTTCCACTGCCGCACATTGACGCCGCATCCTGCCGGACGAACCGCCGGCAGGATGCGGTCTTTTTTGCAATCTGCCATACTAACCAGTTCAGATGGTTCTGCGCCCTGTGTGGCATGGAGGGTTTGATGCTCAAACTGAAACGCGTCTATGAGACGGCCAGCGCAACGGACGGAACACGGTTTCTTATTGAGAGGCTCTGGCCACGCGGCATCCGTAAAGAAGCGCTGCTCATCAAGGCGTGGATCAAGGAAGCCGCCCCCAGCACGGTGCTGCGGCAATGGTTCCAGCACGATCCTGCGCGCTGGGATGAGTTTCGCAGCCGGTACTTTGCCGAACTGGAGCAGAATTCCGCAGGGTGGGCGCCGCTTCTGGAGGCTGCTCGCGAAGGGGCCGTAACGCTGGTCTACAGCTCACACGACACGGAGCACAACAACGCCGTCGCACTGAAGGAATTTCTGGAGCGCCACCTCAAAGAGAAACGCCGCTAGCGTGTGCCAACGCGCGTTGCGCAGCTTGCTGCGGCTCAGGGAGCCCGCCGAAACGACGTTCTCTCCGCTTAAACTCTGCCAGCGCCGCATCCAGGTCTTCGGCATCGAAGTCAGGCCACATGCGATCTGTAAACAGCAACTCAGCATAGGCTGACTCCCACAGAAGAAAATCCGACAGGCGCTTCTCTCCGCCGGTGCGAATCAGCAGATCCACTTCGCCCTCATCTCCCATCAGCAACTCCGCAATGACCTCTCGCGCTAACTCCGGTGCATGGGTCGCTTCCGGTTTCAGCGCCTCAGCGGCATCCAGCGCAGCGCGCGTCATTGCCTCGCGCGCAGAGTAATCAATGGCAATGCGCAGATGGAGCCGGTTGCATGCTGCCGTGGCGCGCTCGGCCTGCTCTATGACACGCAGCGCCTCGGCGGGAATCCGGTCGCGCCTTCCTATCGCCTGAAAGCGCAC